>JAQWAN010000065.1 GCA_028707655.1 Bacteroidaceae bacterium | reverse complement strand
CTGTAGTTCATCTCGCCGTGTACAACGGATTGGGAAGATATGAAACACGTGTCCCTCAAAATCGGTTACCACAGGCAATTGCACCAAAGGTTGTTTTATTTCTGTTAAATAACGTTTGGCAAGTGCCACACGTCGTTTATGTTCTGGTAATAAAAAGGGCAATTTACAATTAAGAACAGCAGCTTGTATCTCGTCTAGACGACTATTAAGTCCTTGATAACTATTCACATACTTCTTTTCGCTACCATAATTAGCCAAAGCGCGAATCACTTGAACCAGCTCAGTGTCATTAGTTGTTACCGCTCCACCATCGCCCAAAGCACCCAGGTTTTTTCCCGGATAAAAACTAAATCCAGCAGCATCGCCAAGCGCACCAACATAGACACCATTATAACGAGCACCATGCGCCTGGGCAGCATCCTCTATCACCTTCAAGCCATACCGTTGAGCTAGTTCGTTAATAGGTTGCATCTCCATAGCTCTACCATAGAGATGAACCACCATAATGGCCTTAGTGGCAGGAGTGATTAACGCTTCAATCCGTTTTGCATCCATCAGCAGAGTAGCCTCATCGGGCTCACACAGCACAGGCTGCAATCCATTGTCTGATACAGCCAAGATAGAGGCGATATAAGTATTTGCTGGAACAATCACTTCGTCACCTTTTTGCATCCTTCCCATCTCACAATAAGCTCTAAAGATAAGACGCAAAGCATCCAATCCATTACCCACTCCCACACAATGTGAAACGCCACAGAACTGAGCAAATTGCTTTTCAAAAGATTGCACCTGTTCGCCTAATAGATACCATCCGGAACGAACCACCTTTTCTACGGCTACAGACAAGGCAGGTTCATACGCCTCATTTACCCGCTTAAGATCTAAATATTTTATCATCCTAGCTTAATTTCATATGTATCATATACCACTGCACGAGCACCAAACCCCTCTTTTTGAAAGATTAAACCCTCATTAAGATAAGCGCCACCCTGCTCTACAGAAGTACCAAAATCGATATATCTCATCTCTTTATACTGCACCTCAATCAAGTAAAGAAACAAAGCATCTAATGCACCCATACTTTTCCCCTGTGGAGAAGCAGCAATATACTGCATATGTGCCACTTGTTGCGATACATAAACCACACATCCACCCACAACTTCGTCCCTATATCGTGCTTCAAAAAATTGAATTTCCTTAGGAAAAGAGTGATGTAAGCGTTTCATTTCCAGTAAAGAATGTACCGGTTTTGCAGCATATTTCTGCTCTAAAGTATCGGAAAGGACCTGCCAAAAAGCAGTACAATCCTCCACTTGATGCAGTGTAACACCTAGTCGATTAGCTTTCTTAGCACCACGTTTTCTAAGCGTTTGAGGTACCAACAATCGGTCGAGCTCCATCACCGACGAGACAGCTCGTGCAGAGAGTTGTGCATTAGAACGAAAAAGAGCATACAAATCCTCTTCAGCTGGCTGCAGATGATAGATATGCGGAATAGGTTTATAAACTACTTTTTTTATGCCACAATCCGTAGCTATTTGTTGTAGAAAAGTCTCCCATAAGTGCAACACCTGCGGTGTAGAGCTCTTGTTAGATAAGATCAAGCCACCATAAGTTAATCCCCTATGAGAATAAAGTGTAGCCTCTTTTTCATCGACACATGCTGGCAGAAGTGCTACCACTTTTTCTTGTTCAAAAAACAGAAAAGAAGCATCTACAAATCGGTCTGCATGATATTCCATATAATCGCGTAAAAACAGGAACGTAGCATTCTTTGCTCCACGCACAAAATCGTCCCATTGCGATTTATACGAAGCAGTATATCGAACTATTTGCATTTTTTAAAGGTCATAAAATCGTCATAACAACGGATATAATCCGTCTCTTCATACTCTCTTGCGGTAAGTGTCATACAGATTGCTGCAGAGGAGAAATCCACTAACTGGCACCAGATACCTGGAGGTATCAATAATCCTTTATTCGGTTGATCCAGTCGCACCACGCGTGTACGTTTGCCATCGAACAAGCGAACATCAAAGCTACTACTTGCAGCAACTAAGAATTGGGTATCTTTTCGATGCGCATGTGCGCCACGTGTTACACCAGATGGAATATCATAGAGATAAAAAACACGCTTAATAGCAAAAGGAATCTCCTCGCCATTATTCAGTGCAGTTAAATTGCCTTGTCTACTATGATCTTGTGGTAACTGATAGAACATACAATCTTCTACCGTTGTTGCACAGCTGTTTACTATACTTGTTGCAGTTTTTTTTCGTACTTCTTTTTCAGCACCATCTGCTCCACTATTACTGGGTATCTCCACTTCGCCACCAGTTGAAGTGACCCTAGAGGTGTCAACATCTGTTATTGCTCTCTGCTCCGCAATAAGAGCAGAAATGGCCGCCTTTTTATTAGAAACTGCTAATGCATCAACAATCGACTCTAGTGCTTTATGCTCGGGCAAAGAGCTGTCCATCTTTCGCAAAGAGAGAAATTCAGCATAGTCCCATATATAATCCTCCTCCTCATATGTAGTAGAGGAGAGCACTAGACAAAGAGAATTGGTAGAGAAATTTTCTAACGTACGCCATGTCATGCGCGGCACATAAACCCCTTGATACGAACGGTTCAGCGTATATCGATGCTCCTGTGTACCATCATCTAATAGCACATCGAAGCTACCCGAGAGCGCCACAATAAACTCCTCCTGCGTTCTAAAAGCATGACTACCTCTAAATTCTCCGCCAGGCACATCATAAATCCAGTAACACCGGGCAATGGAAAAGGGTAGATGCATTTGTGGTTGAATAAACGACAAATTACCCCGTTCATCATAAATCTTTGGGAGTTGTATAATACGCTCTTTTTTCATGGTCTCTTCTCTTACTATTCCACCTACATAGATAGGTGGCGGATAGTACAAAGGTAACAAAACCTCCTCACTTATCGATTCATCGAACACGGTTTTTTATCTTTTTCAAGAAAAATGACGACACTACCAACTTTATCTCTTCTGAGAAAGGACTCAGGGTTACACTACATATTACCATCCATAATTTGGAAGAAATAGCTCTTGCTGTTTATTAACACAACCTTTTTTTATTAAAAGCTGAATTCAACCTGCAAATGCAACTGAATTCTGGTTAATAATTTGTTTAAATTTCTCATTAGGTGTGAGGTACCCAAGCCTTTTACGAGGTCGATTATTTAGTTTCTATTCAATTCATTTAACCTGTTTATCGGTTATCTCACTAAAGCCTCGTACCCTTTGGGATATACTAACTAATGAGTCCGTTAGTATTTTCATTGTCTCCACGTTCCCACGAATGGTACAATTTACAAAATTAAAAATTTAATTCTATTTTTTTGCTGTTTTCTCGAGCTTTGCAGATTCTTTTCCATTATCAGCCGTAATCGTATATATTAAATATTTAACTTTACGTAGTACAGAAGTTTTTTGCTAATGAGCAACTTCTTTCCCACACAGTTTACAAATCCAAACTCTACTTGTCACTCTATCATTTATGGTAAAAATCGCATCTTTATAGTTCTGGACTATTATTATATCTATCTCTAAATTACCAAAAAGATCCTTTCTATTCCATTAGATTTAGTCGCTGCTCAACATCCACTCTATTGGAAATCCACGTCCAGCGTTCTTTGAACTATATTTTGTGTGTTTGCTGCCTTCTCGGCGCAGCTTTTTACATAACTCACCACTTCTGCTTTATCTTCCCAAATTCATTGGTCAATCATCTTGTGGGAGACCATCTCTTTTCCCTCTAATTCAGACCTATCTGCAAACTGTTCAAAGTCCAAATCTATTTTCAATAATCTCTTCAACTTACGCTTTAGAGACTCTTTAAAACGTTGAAACTGACGTTTATTCTGTTTGCTTTCGTCGGATTTGCGTACCGCTAAAGGCTTTACATACCTGCCACTACGCATATCACAATTACGTTTCAGCTCCCTACTTATAGTGCTTCTAGAAACACCAATAGCTCTGCTATATATTTTAGATTTTTCTTCATTTTCGTTACATAGAACATTTTTTCATCGGTAAACCTTTGAAATTGTGCATAATTAATATAAGCCCTACCCCTAGCAAGAGTGGAGTCTTTGGGCAGATTCACTTCTTTTAAAAATTGGTGATCATGTTTAGCAACCGAGGTCAGTTGTACAACCAGTAGTACTCCTTTTATTCACTCATCTTTCGATTGTCTGCTAGTACATGTGCTTTTGCACATGTACTATGTAAAGAAATAAAAAAAATAAATCCCTATCTTGGAGTTCAGCCAAATTTTAATATAAAAAAGAAGTCTTACCGAACAGCAATAATTGAATTAATATGAATAGAAAATCCTACAAAGCTAAAGAAACAAATGGTTATTTAAAAAATAAAAAAGACAACAATAGAGGTAGATAATCCTTACACTCTTTACTAATCTGTTCCATCGCTTTCTGCTTATAACGATCCACCGTTTTCACACTGATATCCAGATCATCTGCTATCTCAGATCTACTTTTTCCTTCAAACACTTTTTTTATAAAAACCTGTCGTTGCTCCTCTGGTAATTTCTCTAAAGAAGCATAGAGCAAAGCATAGAGCTCTTTTAGGTTATAAACAGCATCAGGAGAGGAGGCATAAATAGGTGTTTTCTGCTGACAGGCGGAGGAGTAATCTTGGATATAACAGTTGTGTTTAATATGATTGAGACAAGCGTTTTTTACAGCTGTCTTTAGATAACCTAAGATAACACGCGAAGTAATCTCTACCTCTTCTCTTTTAAGCCATAAATTGGCAAAAACATCCGACACCAAATCTTGGCATACCTCCTCCTCATCAAGAAAGCGTTTAGCATACAAATAAAAGGGGGCATAATAGGTGTCGAAGAGTTGTTCAAAATCTCGCTCATCCGTTTTTTCTATGGAAGAAGAGTCATT
Organism: Bacteroidaceae bacterium; assembly: GCA_028707655.1. GTDB lineage: Bacteria > Bacteroidota > Bacteroidia > Bacteroidales > Bacteroidaceae > JAQWAN01. The sequence continues at coordinate 4,064 of JAQWAN010000065.1, read as the reverse complement.
CATTTTAGCTTGTGTTTTTCAAATATTAAGAGCAACAAAGATACTCTTTTTATTGGTTAATTTAGCTGCTTATTTCTATTCTTCCCCCATCACATACACCTTGGGATAAAGGGCATCCCACCAAGTTGCATCCTCTTGCAGCCAACGTGCAAACCACGCCATGATACTGTTGTGCCATAACACGCGCTTATCCCAGTCTAACACATGATGATTCTCTCCTTTTATCTGAATAAGTTCAACGGGTCTATCCAACACACGCAAAGCATTGTAGAGCTGTATACTCTCTCCCATCGGCACATTGGTATCTACCGTGCCATGCAACATAAGCAGTGGGGTGTGAATCTTATCGGCTTCAAACAAAGCACCACGTGTAAAGAGTTTAGGATTAGTCCAAGGGTAACTATCTGCTGCGGCAACACTGTTGTATCCCACACCCCAAAAACCTTCGCCCCAATAGCTGGCTAAGTTACTGATGCCAGCATGCGATACGGCAGCGGCAAAAATATCGGTTTTTGTTTGTAGATACATCGTCATAAAACCGCCGTAAGAGGCCCCAAGACAGCCAACCCGTTTGGCATTGATAAAGGAGTGGTCGGCACATACGCGTTTGGTTCCTTCAATAATTTCATCGGCCGTGCGATCGCCCCATGCATTGACATGGCGAGCACTAAATTCTTGACCATAACCAATGGCGCCACTTGGATTAACCACATAGACCATATAGCCGCGCGAGGCAAAGAGCTGTGCCCCATAATAGAACTCCATAAAACGGGCGGTTGGTGTTGTGCCGCCATAGTAATACACAAGCAGCGGATATTTTTTCTTGGCATCAAAATTAGGAGGATAGCATAAGAAACCATGAATGGTGGTACTATCTGCTGTTTTAAAGTTATAATCCTCTATTTTTCCTAGCACTATCTTGTCCATTGTACTAGCCATTGGATCGGCAAAAAGAGTGGAGCGCAATTTACGCATATCGTAATAATAGGCACGCGTGCTATTGCTCACCCCTACCCCAGTAAAAGCAGCCACTGGCGCCTCATCTGCCAGCGTAAAGCTCCGCACTAAATCTTCTTCCATCGGTAGCAATTGCCATTCTTTTTGCTTGGTTAGGTAGCGATAAATCTTTTTTCTACTCCCATCAGTGCAATGAAAATAGATATTATTGTCTCCCTTGTTCCACTGCAAAAAGCTAACTGTTGGGTCAAACGAGCGACTGATAGGAGTAACCTTTTTGGTAGAAAGATCTAGAATAAAGGCTTGCGTATCAAACATATTAGCAATAGGATGGTCGCCACTATTTAGTCCCACGTTATTAAACGCTTCAGGCCCACCTAGCACCACTAGTTGTTTACCATTAGGCGCATAATAAGCCGATTCACAAAAAGCCTCGTTGTGCACTAGTGTATCTACCCTACCCGATGTAAGGTCTAATTCATAGAACGAATTTAAGCTAAAGGGACGCCGAGTAGGGAGGGCTTGGCGAGCACTAAAGAGGAGCTTCTGTCCATCTCTACGTATATCCAACAGGGAGGTAGAACGATAGCCATAGGTTAACTGCTCCGTTATTCCTGTACGCAAGGCATAGCGACAAATGAAAGAGGCTTTACGAGCACCTGGCAAACGGTCCATTCTATTTACTAAACGTTTAAGAGGGCCCTTTACAGCTGCAGCAGAATCGGTCTTAGCAAAATACAGATAGCTCTCTTGTGGTCCCCATCTAAAATTTTTCTGAGGAATATCTTTGGCAAGAATCTCCTCTTGCAAGGTGGCTGGGTCCAAGGTGATCAAATCGTATCCATGTGCACCGGTTGCTACATAGTAGAGTTTATTGCACAAGGGCATCCATTGCAAATGGCGAGTGGAAGGAGTGGTTAACACCACCCGTTTTTTAGCCATATCCGTTAAGGTGGTATAAGAATAGGTATGTTGTTTATCGTATTTATTGACATAAGAGGTGAGCAAATATTTGCCGTCGTTCGATAGGGATACGGCAGTTACTCTACACCCATAAACCGTGTTGTATAAACGATAGGGCGACTTCATCGTGGCATCGGTAGCGATGGTCGCTTTTGTGTTGCTATGGCTGAGCGAACAAGTCAAGGAGGGCGTTGTTTTTGTATCGGCAGTGAGTAACAGCTTCACAACAATGGTATAGACCTGTTCGGGCTCCAAGGTGAGGGGTACATGGAGGGTACTTTTAGCCGTTATAGAATCTTGGCTCTCCTCCTTTGTTTGCACTTGTTTGCGATTCACCATCACCTGTAGGGCGCAGGGAGAAACAATAGAGAGGGAGCTCTTGGTATAACGGTCCGCTTTCAGTTGCATACGAACGAGCTGTATAGCTACCCCATCAGAGGGTTGAGAGAGGGAGAGATGGCCTGTACTATCGGTAGCAACCACTTTTCCCTGTTTAGCAGAGAGAGCTAGATTGAAGGGGGTGGTAAGCAAAAACGAGTTGGTATAGGCTTTACCACGCATATTTACACTATCCATCACAATGGGTAACGAAACAGGTTGTGCAGAAGCAACCAAATAATGGGTAACAATTTGTTTATTTTCTGGTGCAGACTGTGCAAAAGAAGAACTAGCAAAGAGTACTAGTAAACTCAAAAGAAATCTTTTTTTCATAGTGCGTGAGCTGTTAATCCTACATTCAGGTTAAACCATTCATAGGGCGGTTATTAGCCCCCAATGAATCGATAAGCAAAGATAAATAAAACAAGCATCTAAACAAAGTGAAAGAACGAATAAACGAACCAAGCAACAGCTATAAACTAATCTGGTAGTCACGGTGAACCATATTGGTAGTCACGGTGAACCATATTGGTAGTCACGGTGAACCGTATTGGTAGTCACGACTACCAGATAAAAGGGTTGCTCTTAAATCCGCTATTTTTTCAATTTTAATTTACTAACCTTAGCAGGGTTTTTCGCAATAAAATCTTTCCAATTGGAATAATTAACGCCTGTTTCTATACGATTGGATTGTAGAAAATGACAATAAGCAGCACCTAAAGCATCGGTAGCATCGAGCTGTGGCAACATACTGCTCTTAGGGATATGCAATATACGTTGTAACATATCGGCCACCTGCTCTTTACTAGCTTTTCCATTGCCCGTAATGGCCATCTTAATTTTTAAAGGTGCATATTCTGTAATTGGTACATCGCGACTCATAGCAGCTGCCATAGCCACACCTTGTGCTCGTCCTAGCTTCAGCATCGACTGCACATTTTTACCAAAGAAAGGCGCCTCTATCGCTAATTCATCGGGCAAATAAGAATCAACAATACCCTGTACACGGGTAAAGATACGTCCCAGTTTAAGGTAATGATCGGTGTATTTACGTAAATCAATAACGCCCATAGCTAACAACTCGGGTTTATTATTCAAAACACGCAATACCCCATACCCCATAATGGCAGTACCGGGGTCGATGCCCAATATGATGCGCTCTTTCTCTATCCCTTTATTCATCGAAGGATTTCCATTAAGGTGGGAATACCAATCACTTTATCTTTAAAGATAGCAACGATTTGTTCATTTAGTTTCATGCCCATGGAGAGATGCCATTGGTGCAACACCGAGCTACTCTCTACCTCCCATTGTAGGGAAAAACAAGCCGAATCGGGTTCTTTATGACTCAATACTCGCAATAAACGAGGATTCTTAAGGTGTCCCTCTGCTATAACCTCAGGCAGAACGGCCTCATTTATCCAGATTAAAAAATGCTCCTCTTCTGAAGCGTCTACATGATAAGTGGTATTGTACAATAACATAATAATTATTTTTTTTACAAAGATAGGAGTATTTATGAAAATAGTTCTATATTTGCGCCTAAATATGGGGCATTAGCTCATCTGGCTAGAGCGTTAGACTGGCAGTCTAAAGGTGGCGAGTTCGAGTCTCGCATGCTCCACATTTAATGGTATGTAAAACACATCTATCCTATATTCTTGCCAATTATTGTTCTCCTCCATCCTTCAGAGAGGCGTGCTTGTTTATAAAGAATCAGAGAGAAGTAGATTGGATACTATGGCTCCATACGGAATTAGTAAAAC
>JAQWAN010000064.1 GCA_028707655.1 Bacteroidaceae bacterium | reverse complement strand
GTAGCATATCTTACATCTAGCCAGTCTAATTCACGAGTAGGTGCCACAGTGCCTGCCGAAGTGGCTATTGCCAACCGCATACCTTTCAAGTCGGCTAGTGCAGCAATAGGATGTATGGAGCTAGCACGCAACAACACATTTGCATAAGAACAGGTAAAACTACTACTATATCTCTTGGATGGATAATCGCCATCTACTGCTAACAAAACATCCAATTTGCTTTGTTTGAATTGTTGCGATAAGGTGGTTTTATCTGCTAGGTTAAACACTATTTTTAGCCCCAGCTTATCCATAACAGCACGGGCTAATTCTATTTGAAAACCATCGGGTTCTCCCTCCTCATTAAGAAAACTATATGGGGGAAAATCATTGTATGCACCCATAACCACAAGTGAGTCGATTCGATGAGGTGTTGTAGACGCTTGCGACCAAACACTTAAAGGGACCAAGCATAACACCATCCATAAAGCAATATACTTCATTCTATTTATTCGTTGACATTTCATACTTCATCCTCCCTTCCATCTTTTAAGTTCATATCTCCATCGGCACCTTTCTCAAACCAAATACCACCCCAACGTTTATCCAATAGTTGTTAAATAGCAGTGGCATCTACTTTCTTATCGCGCTCACCACGATAGGGCTCTTTCTTACTAAACCAGAATAAAGAGCCAACGCCCAATGTGGAGACTACTCCAATTTTAGCATCTTCTAATTTTGCAACCGTTTTACAAATGGTTAAACCTAGGCCTGTACCCTTTGCTAAAACATCTATTTTCTCAAAACGATCAAAAATAGTCGATAAATCTTCGCGGGCCATACCACAACCGGAGTCATGACAATAGATGATGGATTCTCCATGGTAATAGATGTATCCAAGACGAATAAAGCCAGTGGTTGTATTCTTAATGGCGTTGGATAGGAAATTATCCACAACATGTTGTAGAAGTGGGCCATAAATCTTACTATAGGCATATTCATATAGCTTATCTACTTGGAAATCAATGTTTGGATTGGCTGCTATATCTTTGGAGAAAAAAGCTTTACGCTCCTCTAAAAAAGCGGAAATATCTAATCGTTCTCGCAAACCTCTAAAGGAGACCGATTCGATTTTAGAGAGTAACAAGATATCGGTAAGTAATTTTGACAACTCTTGATTTTTCTCGGATATAATTTTTAGATATTCTTCTCGTTCTACTGGATCTTCCAGTTCAGGGAGCAACTGACTAAAGCCTAAAATACTATTTAAAGGGGTACGTACTTGATGACTAATAGACAATAGGAAATCATATTTCGCTCTATCGGCCTGTTTTGCTTTTTCTTGTGCAAGTATAATTTCGTGCACATCTAGCGAAGTAGTAAGTATATAATACTTCTTTTGGAAAGGTATCAATTCCATATAAATCATAAGATGAAACTTACGTCCATCTACTAATTCAACACAGCGATAGCGTTTAAAAGGTTGCAGCCCTTTAACTACGGCTTCATAGTCTTCCTTTAATTGGTCAATAGTTGCAGGCGTCATATAGGTCATACGCTCCTCTACAGAATAGGGATTATAGAGCTCACGATAACGCCGACTAACGTAAATCATCTCTCCAGCAAATGGATTATCGAGTACATGCGTAACATCTTGTATAATCATAGAAAAGGGTACGTTCTCAATTACCATTCGTACATATCTTGTATAAGATAATTTGCGTCTATACTCTCTAATAGCTTTGGCAAAGAGTGAAATTAATAAAGCCAGAAGTGCAATGAGTAAAACACTAGTACTCCAATGCAGGTATAAATCTTTTATGGATGTTTTATCATCGAAGACGTTAAACCATTTATTATTAATCTTTTCATCTATTTTACGTAGCTTTAACTGGAACAGTCCTTCATTTAGGAAATCGATTAAAGCCGTATTATCTAAACGAGTGATAGCTGCATATCGAAGAGGTAATAAATGTGCATCGAACATACGCAACTGCTGTTTCACTCCTAGTGTTTCTAAATAGTCGCGAACAATGACTTCATTACCAAATAGAGCATCGTACCTGCCCTCTAACAATAAATCTAATCCACGCTGGGTACTAAATGTTTTTCTTACTTGAAAGGTACTATCAATAAGCGGTAATAGATAATCTCCTATACCCGATTGAGAGGTAACAACCTCTTTATTATGCAAATCAGCAACTTGGTTATAGGCACTTTTATAACGAGTAGCCATTACATAATGAAGTGTTTGGTAGGGAAAAGTAAAAGCATACTTTTCCATATAGTCGCGTGTCATCACATACCCAAAAATAAGATCTATAGTACCTTTATCTAGCTGCTCTAAAAGCTCTTTTTTAGTATCCATCTGCAAGGTATAGCGCATACCAAGCTCCTCCATCAATGCAACAGAATAATCCACATTATAACCTTGTGGCTTCGCTTGTGCATCCAAATAGCCATATGGTCTATTATCTACACAAATCCCAATTTTTAGTGTTTTTTTGTTATATGTTGTTTGCGCTTGTAAAACAGAAGAAAACAAACAAAGCGACAAAGAAATGACTAAAAAAGATACGCTATCTCGTAGGTATTTTATAAACCTCATACACATCAGTTTTTAGTTTTTTTGTTAATTACTACAATAGAAGACTATCAAACATACAATAAAAATATTAATTAACCATCGTTTCGGCCAAAGAATTAACATTTATAGGAGAAAAAGAAAGCTCAATTACTACCGAAGGCGTTCTGACCGCGCTGCATCTAATCGAAGAAAAATAAAGAGAAGAATACAGAAGCCCCACAAAGAGGAACCGCCATAACTAAAAAAGGGAAGTGGTATACCAATCACAGGAGTTAGTCCGAGCACCATGCCAATATTGATAAACACATGAAACAGAAGAATACTCACTAAGGCATAGCCATACACGCGGCAAAAGGTGTCATGTTGCCTTTCGGATAGGTAGATGAGCCGTAATATCAGGGTTAGGAATAACAATAGAACAAAACTAGAGCCTAAAAAGCCCTGCTCCTCGCCTACCGTACAGAAAATAAAATCGGTATCCTGTTCGGGTACATATTTCAATTTTGTTTGTGTACCATTCAAAAAGCCCTTTCCAATAAACCCACCAGACCCAATGGCTATTTTAGACTGATTGACATTATAACCCGCACCGGATAGGTCCTGTTTTAATCCGAGTAAGACTTTAATACGAACCTGTTGATGTGCCTCTAATATATTATTAAAGACATAATTAGTGGAGAATAAAAACCCAACGGATAGGAGTGGGAATAGCGTAATAATTAGATATCTAGAATAGCGTTTTAATAAAAACTGATAGAGTGCATAAACCACAAAAAGAGCTACGAGTGCTAATTGTACCCATACAATATTAAAAGGGAAATAAACCAAAGAGATCCAAGTGGCTAGTGCAATACAAAGCGCAGAAATAATTAATTGCATACGAGCAACGCGCCATTGCTTAAAATAATTGCCATACATAATGGAGGTGAAAAATTGAATCAACAACATCACTATATATTGCCCCATCACAGTAGGGGTTTCTCCTATAAAGACCTCACTAAAACGTAGGGAAAGGACAAAATAAAGCACTGCACACACCCCCGATAAGAGGATAATGCCGGGCATACCCTCCCGATACAGCATCACTATAAAAGCAAAATAGACCAATGCCGATCCGGTTTCGCGTTGCAAAATAATTAAGCCCAGCGGAAGAAAAATAAGAAAACTTACGCCTAAAACATCTTTCAACTTTTTCATCGAGAAATTATACCTGCTGATAAACTTAGCTAGGGCTAAAGCAGTGGCAAACTTAGCAAATTCCGCGGGCTGAAGACTCACAGGACCTAGATGCAGCCATGAACGAGATCCCTTTACATCTGTGGCTATCACAATTGTTACCATTAAGAGCAATATCATAGCCATGTAGATCAAATAGGCAAAGGTCTTGTAAAACTTACTATCTAACATCAATAACACAAATCCTAATAGGCCCGAGCAACAGATCCACATCAATTGTTTACCCGAGCGACTACTAAAGCTAAAGAAATCGGTTTGCCCATAATCATAACTAGCTCCACAAATACTGAGCCATCCACATGCCACCAGTAGAAGGTAAAGTAGTACGGTAATCCAATCGATGGACCGCATAATATTAACGTTTCTCGTCACCATAATATATCGTTCTATTACTAATCTGTTCTGCTAATTCAATGCTTTTCTCAGACAAGGTGCCTTTTAGATATTGCTCCATCAGTAAAGCACCAATGGGAACACCATAAACAGCACCATAGCCACCATTCTCTACATACACCGCAACAGATATTTTAGGATTTGTTTTAGGCGCAAATCCCATAAATACAGAATGGTCGTGTCCTCTGTTTTGAGCTGTACCTGTTTTACCGCAAACCTCTATATCGGGTAAATTAGCACGACGACAGGTTCCACCCGTAACGGCAAGACGCATTCCATCTATTATATCCTCATAGTATCTGGGCGATATAGAGGTGGTCTTCTTCGTGGTATACAAAGAGTCTAACGATTGGTCTTTTACAGCATGCACCACATGGGGAGTTATATAGGAACCTCTATTGGCTATAGTGGCACCAAGATTGGCTATTTGCAAAGGTGTGAGTAAAATCTCTCCCTGACCAATAGCTATACTGATAATAGTAAGTCCGTTCCACGAGCCTCTATATATACTGTTATAGTAAGCAGCATTGGGAATAAAGCCACGTTTTTCACCTGGCAAATCAATACCTAAACGATAACCGAATCCCATAGATACCATATCGTCTTTCCAAATGGTTAATGCATCCGATGGAGAACGATATTTGTTACTTCCAATCATCCGGAACAATCCCCAGCAGAAATAGGAGTTACAAGAGGTACCTATAGCGGGTATCAAAGAGAGCGGCGCTGGATGCGCATGACAACCTACATGCAACGATCCGTAGGTAAAACCGTGTGAACAGGGAAATTGTGTATCTTTAGTGATAATGCCCTCATTTAAGTAGACAAGTCCTTGGGCTGTTTTAAAAGTAGACCCAGGAGGATAAGTACCCATAATGGAGCGATTGAGCAATGGTTTCTGATGGTCTTGTTGTAGTTTTCTATAGTTGCGACTACGCATATGTCCTACTAAAGAGTTCGGGTTAAATGTTGGCGAAGAAACCATACATAATATCTCACCTGTGGAGGGTTCAATGGCAACTATACTACCAATCTTATTCTTCATCAGCCGCTCACCAAGCAACTGCAATTCAATATCTAGTCCTAAGGATAAATCTTTTCCGTGTACCGGTGCAACATCAAATGCTCCCTCTTCATATTTTCCCTGTATACGTCCGTGTGCATCTCGTAGTAAAATCTCACTTCCTTTTTCTCCACGTAAAATGGTTTCGTACTGTTTCTCTATGCCCTGCTTTCCAATAAAATCGCCACTAATATAATAGGGGTCTTTTTTTACTTCGCGAGGAGAGACCTCACCTATATTACCTAGTAAATGAGCTGCGACGTTATAGGTATACTTACGCACAAATCGACGCTGGACATAAAAGCCTGGAAAATAGAATAATTTCTCATGAAAAACACCAACCTCTTCTGGCGATAGTTGTGTCATGAACGACTGTGGAGTGAAATTAGAAAAACCGGGGTTATGTCTACGGTCTTTCACCTCTTTCATCCGGTCTACAAAATACGCTTTAGATATAGACAGGGCCTTACATAAAGCCATGGTGTCGAGATGTGTCACTTGACGAGGAACAAACAAAACATCGTATGCGGGTTGATTAAACACCAACAGTTTGCCTTTCCGGTCGTAAATAGACCCACGGGCTGGATAAAGTGTTTTGTTTAAAAAAGCGTTGTTATTTGCATATCGCTTATACTCGGTAGACATTATTTGCAGAAAAAAGAGACGCACGATGTACGTTAAAATAATGCAAATGGCAATCAATGCAAAAACATATTTCCGTTTCTCAAATTGAAGTAGACTACTCACGATTATCTCCTTTCTACTGATGATATACCCCAAAGACAGAGGATGGTAAACATAGAGCTAACCAACCATTTGGTAAGTAACAAAGATATATTAATAAAAGAAAAAGCATCTAGAGAGAACAGAACAAGATGATGCAGCAACACTAAAGAGATTAAATATTTCAGAAAGGGAATATGCCCAATAGAATAGACAGAGGGCATCACATCTTCCCACGAATCGTGTGGGGTATACAGATGTAAGATAGGTAATCGGAAAAAGACTAACACTAGCGTAGCAGCGGCATTCACCCCTGGTGTATTAGCAAATAGGTCGATGGCCAATCCAACAAAAAAAGCCCATAACAACTGCTCATTTTTACTCATCTGCGTGTTGAAGCATATAAAAGGGTAGATGTATAAAAAGGGAGTAGCATACCCAAACAGATTGATTGTGTTAAACAACACCACCTGCAAGAGTATCCATATAAAAAATAACCCTAAACGTTTTATTACTGCTAGCTTCATTCTTTCACGGTTTTAGATTCTACCTCAATTCTCTCCTCGCGTTTGTTGTTTGCAATTACGCGGACAGCAGATAGATGTGTCATATCCGTAGATAATTTAACACCTAATATATAAGAAAGACCATCAGGAGCATGATCAATCTTATTGATAACACCTACCATCATCCCCTCAGGGAAGAGTGCCGAATAGCCACTTGTTATAATGGTATCCCCCTTTTGTAGAATAGCATGTGTAGGCAAATCACATAGTTGCGCTTCTTGTGAAGATTCTCCGGTCCACAACAAATAACCAAAAAACTCTTTGTTTTTCAATTTACAGCTAATGGTCGATTTACTATTTAACACAGAAAGCACTAAGGAATAATGAGCAGAAACAGCTCGAACTATTCCTACAATACCATTTCCATTGACCACGCCCATAGCTGGTTGAATACCATCTTTGGCACCTTTATTTAAAGTAATGTAATTGTTTAGATGATTTACACTGTTGTTGATAACACGCGCATCATACAGTGTATAATCGGCAAACATAGGGGTTTGCTCCAGCGAACGATACAAAGAATCTTGTTGTTGCTTATTGAGTTGTTGTTGTAAGAGTGTTAGCTCCTGTTGTAAACGAATATTGGAACTCACCAATGAATCGTTTTGCTCTCTAAGATTAAAATAGGAAGATATGCCGCCAGTAACATCATAGAAAGAGCCAACTAATCTATTACAAGAGGTAAAATAGACGCCTTGTTGATAATAATTGAAATTGATTATCAAAACAAAACTAGCAAACTCCAATAATAGAAAAAGAAAAATATAATTATGATGAACTAAGAAACGTATGAGGTGCCGCATATCAAATTGAAAAGAAAGAAACACTACTAGAGCTATAGCCGTAAGAAAAGAGAGCTACAATTCTAGTAGTGTTTCGATATTTATACTATCGCATTAAGAAAGAGAATCGATCTACATTCTTTAAAGCTATACCTGCTCCTTTAGCAACCGAGTGCAAAGGATCGTCAGCAATATGGAAAGGAATATTTATCTTATCTGTTAAACGCTTATCTAGACCTCTTAGCAAAGCACCACCACCCGATAAATAGATACCATTGTGCACAATATCCGCATATAACTCAGGAGGTGTCTTTTCTAAGGCACTCAACACAGCTGCTTCAATTTTCAAAATAGATTTGTCAATACAATGTGCTATCTCTTGATAACAAACACGCACCTCCATAGGCAGTGCAGAGATACGATTTGGTCCGTAAACCTCGTAATCTTCTGGCGCATCTTCTCCTAAGTCAACCAAAGCTGCACCAACATTAATCTTGATACGCTCAGCCATTCGCTCACTAACCTTTACGTTATGTTGACGACTCATATACTCTTGGATATCAAAAGTCAAATCATCACCAGCAATACGGATAGAGTTATTAGAGACTAAACCGCCCATAGAGATTACCGCAATCTCTGTAGATCCACCACCAATATCAACAATCATGTTTCCAATAGGAGCCTCAACATCTAAGCCAATACCTAGAGCTGCCGCCATTGGTTCAAATAAAAGATATACATCGCGACCGCCAGCATGTTCAGCTGAATCTCTAACGGCACGTAGTTCTACCTCTGTACTACCAGATGGTACACCAATCACCATACGTAAAGATTGGAAGAACAAACTGTTATTTCGCTTGTTAATCATCTTTATCAACCCCCTTATCATCTGTTCACAAGCATAGAAATCAGCAATAACACCATCTCGTAGAGGACGGACAGTACGTATATTGTCGTTCGTCTTCTCATACATCAGCTTGGCTTTATCACCCACCGCAATCATCCGGTCTGTGCGTCTATCTAAAGCCACTACAGAGGATTCATCTACTACTATCTTATCGTTACACATAATAATAGTATTGGCAGTACCAAGGTCCATTGCTATTTCACGGGTAAATGAAAATAATCCCATTTTTTCTACTATTAATTTAATGTTTAAAGTGTCTTACTCCCGTAGTAACCATCGCAACATCATGCTCGTTACAATAATCAAAAGAGAGGCTATCTCTTATCGAGCCACCAGGTTGAATAACAGCTGTTATTCCCTCATTAGCGGCCAGTTCTACACAATCAGGGAAAGGGAAAAAGGCATCCGATGCCATCACAGCTCCATGCAAATCAAAACCAAAACTTTTAGCTTTTTCAATAGCCTGCTTCAACGCATCCACGCGCGAGGTCTGCCCTACTCCACTAGCAAGCAACTGTTTATCTTTTGCTAACACAATAGCGTTCGACTTGCTGTTTTTCACAATTTTATTGGCAAAAAGCATATCGTCTATTTCTGCTGCAGAAGGTTCGCGTTGCGTTACAACCTTTAAATCTAATTCTGTCTCTATTTTTTCATCTCTTTCTTGTACCAAAACACCGTTAAGTAAAGAACGGAACTGACCATGAGGCAATTCCACCTCTTTTCGTACAAGAATGATTCTATTTTTTTTCTGTCCTAACACATCCAATGCATCTACATCGTAGTCGGGAGCAAT
>JAQWAN010000063.1 GCA_028707655.1 Bacteroidaceae bacterium | reverse complement strand
AGTACTCTTTATCTTATTATTTGGACACATCATTAATTTTGGGCTTTGTATGATTAGTGCATTTGTCCATCCACTGCGTTTAACCTTTGTCGAATTCTATAAAAATGCTGAATTCGAAGGTGGTGGTAAAGCATATAAACCTTTCAAAAAACAGAAATAAAAACAAATTAATAACAAAAAAACGATTAAATTATGGAACCAATTTTATTAGCTTATTTAGGAATTGCAGTTATGGTTGCACTTTCAGGTATCGGAAGTGCATTCGGCGTAACAATCTGTGGTAATGCAGCAGTAGGAGCTTTGAAGAAAAATTCAACAGCTACAGGATCTTATATTGCACTCTCAGCTCTTCCATCATCTCAAGGATTATATGGATTTGTTGGCTATGTATTGTTGAGTACTTTTTTAACTCCTGAGCTATCTTATTTTGGTGCTGCAGCTATCTTTGGTGCAGGTCTAGGTCTAGGATTTGTTGCTTATTTCTCAGCTATCCGCCAAGCACAAGTTTGTGCTAATGGTATTGCTGCAATTGGTAATGGCAATGATGTGTTTGGTACAACAATGGTACTTGCTGTATTCCCAGAGCTTTATGCTATTCTTGCTCTATTGGTATTAATCCTGATTTCTGGATCAATAGCATAAATAAAAATAGCTAATAGAGCTATCTGCTTCTACAAGTAAGCATATTCATAGAGATTCCTTGAAGAAATTAATTCTTTGAGGAATCTTTTTTTATATAAAAAAAATAATTAAGGTAAAAAGGTGTATAATCCGCTTGATTACACGTAATTAATACTACCTTTTAAGCGCTAAATAGGAAACAAAAATGTTTATGCAAACGTTATAGTATAAATAGAAATAAGAAAGTAACAAAAGATATGCAGTTTAAAATGAATAAGATTAAATTTGCACAACGAACATAACCAATTATAAGGATGAAAGATAAAATGATGAAGCCTGATTATGTATTTGAAGTAAGCTGGGAAGTATGCAATAAAGTAGGGGGTATCTATACTGTACTCTCCACACATGCAAAATCCTTGAAGAAAGAGCTAAAAGATAAATTAATATATATAGGTCCCGATTTTAAAGAAAAAGGAGACGCTAGTTTATTTACAGAAGATAAATCGCTCTATACATCCTGGCAAAAAGAGTGTAAAACAGAGGGATTACAAATAAGAGTAGGGCATTGGGAGATACCTAGCAGGCCTGTTGCTATCTTAATCGATTTCACACCTTTCTTTGCTAATAGAAACGATATCTACACCCAAGCATGGAACGATTACCAAGTCGATTCATTACATGGCTACGGCGATTACGATGAATCCTCCATGTTTTCCTATGCAGCAGCCAAAGTGGTAGAGAGCTTTTACCACCACTACCAACTAACAGAAAAAAATGTTGTGTATCATGCACATGAGTGGATGACTGGATTAGGTGCACTATATCTGCAAAAGAATGAACCACATATCGCCACCGTCTTTACTACACATGCTACTTCCATAGGACGATCTATAGCAGGCAACAACAAACCGCTATACGATTATCTGTTTGCATATAATGGCGACCAGATGGCACGTGAGTTAAATATGCAATCCAAACATTCCATAGAAAAACAAACCGCACATGCAGTAGATTGTTTCACCACAGTTAGTGAGATTACGGCTAAGGAATGTGAAGAGTTGCTCGATAAAAAAACAGATGTTGTTCTAATAAATGGGTTTGAAAATGACTTTGTGCCGAAAAAGAAAAATTTTCAGGCTAAAAGAGCAGCAGCCAGACAGAAATTAATTGAAGTAGCCAATCAGCTTCATGGCACAGACTGGGACGATTCAACCGTTATTGTAGGTACTAGTGGTCGTTATGAATTTAAGAACAAGGGAATAGATGTGTTTATAGAAGCAATTAATCGTTTAGCACTAGACACCAACCTTAAAAAGAATGTGCTAGCCTATATTACAGTACCCGCTTGGGTAGCAAAGGCACGCCTAGATTTGCAGTATCGGTTGTCTAGAAAAGAAAAGAAAAACAAAACAGCATTAGAATATCCCTTCTTGACCCATTGGTTACATAACTCAAATGAAGATAGAGCTTCTAATATGATCCAAGACTTAGAGGTAAATGAACACTCTGAGCATGTAAAGATTGTTTTTGTACCCTGTTATCTACATGGTAATGATGGCATCTTCAATATGGATTATTATGACCTCTTGATGGGGCTAGACATGAGTCTCTATCCCTCCTATTATGAACCTTGGGGATACACTCCCTTAGAAAGTATTATCTTTAAAGTACCTACTATAACCACCGACCTTGCCGGATTTGGTAGATGGGCTAAAGAACAAGAGGATTATAAAGGGCTAGAAACAGGTGTAGAAGTAATTCATCGGTCCGATTACAACTTCGATGAAGTAGCAAATGAAATGAAGAATAACATCTTCTCCTTTTGCTCACTAACCGATAGTGCAATACAACAGATAAGAGATAATGCATCAACCACAGCAGAAAAAGCATTGTGGAAGCATTTCATAAAATATTATTATAAGGCTTACGGAATTGCTATTCAGAAAGCTAAATTGAGACAATAATTAAGATTAAGTAATAACCAAATAATTACAAACATGAAACTTAAAGTAAGCAATGCAAATTCAGCTAATTGGCGAAATATTATTGTAAAGTCACATGTTCCAGAAGAATTAAAGAAACTGGAAGAGATAGCCCACAATATTTGGTGGGTATGGAACTATGAAGCTACAGAGCTTTTTGCATCATTAGATCCTGTTTTGTGGAGGGAATCTGAACACAATCCTGTATTATTACTAGAAAACCTTAGCTTTGAAAGAATGGATGAATTGGCCAATGACCCTCTTCTAATCCGTGAGATGAATAAGGTTTATGATAAGTTTAGAGCATATGTAGATACTAAACCAGATGCAAAACGTCCATCCGTTGCTTATTTTAGCATGGAATATGGATTATCCAGTGTTCTAAAAATCTATTCCGGTGGATTAGGTGTTTTAGCAGGTGATTACTTGAAAGAAGCATCTGATAGCAATGTTGATCTATGTGCCGTTGGCTTTTTGTACCGTTATGGCTACTTTAACCAATCGCTCTCTATGGATGGACAACAGATAGCAAACTACGAATCACAAAACTTTGGTAGTTTACCTATAGAAGCTGTTTATGACAAAGATGGTAAACAACTAGTAGTTGCAGTACCCTATAACGATTATTTTGTATATGCCAATATTTGGCGCGTTAATGTGGGTAGAATTTCGCTTTATCTGTTAGATACAGATAACGATATGAATAGTGAGTACGACCGACCAATTACATACAAACTATATGGAGGCGATTGGGAAAACCGTATCAAACAAGAAATCTTGCTAGGTATTGGTGGTATCCTTACGCTAAAAGCATTGGGAATAGAGAAAGATGTATACCATTGCAACGAAGGACATGCTGCCTTAATTAATATACAACGCTTGTGCGACTATGTAGAGAGTGGATTAACCTTCAACCAAGCAATGGAAGTAGTAAGAGCCTCCTCTTTATATACCGTTCATACCCCTGTTCCCGCTGGTCACGATTATTTTGACGAAGCTCTTTTTGGCAAATATATGCGTGGATATGCCGATAAGTTAGGCCTTTCTTGGGAAGAATTGATGGACTTAGGTCGTATCAATCCAGGCGACAACGGCGAGCGTTTCTGTATGTCAACTTTTGCATGTAAAACATCACAAGAGATAAATGGTGTAAGTAAACTACACGGCGATGTATCAAAAGAGATGTTTGCTCCAATATGGAAAGGATATTATCCTGAAGAGAGTCAAGTTGGTTACGTAACCAATGGTATTCATTTCCCCACATGGAGTGCAACAGAGTGGAAAAAACTCTATGCAAAATATTTCGATAAAGACTTTATGAACGACCAATCTAACGAAAAGATTTGGGAAGCTATTTACGATGTTCCAGATGAAGTTATTTGGGAGACACGTAGAGAAATGAAGAACAAATTAGTCAACTATATTCGTCGTCAGTTTAGAGAAAAATGGTTAAGTAATCAAGGAGACCCAACACGTATTGTATCATTACTAGACAAGATTAATCCAAACGCTTTACTTATTGGATTCGGTCGTCGTTTTGCTACTTACAAACGTGCTCATCTGTTGTTTACTGATTTAGATCGTTTATCTAAGATTGTAAACAACCCCGATTATCCTGTACAGTTTATTTTTACCGGAAAAGCACATCCAAATGATGCAGCTGGTCAAGGTCTGATTAAACACATCATCGAAATCTCTCGACGTCCGGAGTTCTTAGGAAAGATTATTTTCTTAGAAAATTACGATATGCGTTTAGCCCGTCGTTTATTGACTGGTGTAGATATCTGGTTGAACACACCAACTCGTCCACTAGAGGCTTCAGGAACATCTGGAGAAAAAGCATTGATGAATGGTGTACTGAATTTCTCTGTCCTAGATGGATGGTGGTTAGAGGGTTACCGCGAAGGTGCTGGTTGGGCATTAACCGACAAACGCACCTATGAGAATCAAGACTATCAAGATAGTTTAGATGCCACTACGATATACGGTGTATTAGAGAATGAGATTTTACCTCTTTATTATGCACGCAATAACAAGGGCATATCTAAAGGTTGGATAGGATATATCAAGAAATCTATCTCTAGCATTGCTCCTCACTACACGATGAAGCGCCAGCTAGATGATTATTACGATCGTTTCTATACCAAACTAAGCAAAAGAGCGCATTCCTTAATAGCCAACGATTTCAGTAAAGCCAAAGAGATAGTAGAATGGAAAGAGGAAGTTGCTAGTAAATGGGATTCTATTGAGATTCTATCCACATCTGTTAATAACGAGAGCAAAGCACAATTTTTTGCAGGTATTCCATACGATGTAAAAGTAGTGATTGACGAGAAAGGACTGAATAATGCTATTGGAGTGGAGATTGTAACCATCCAACAAGATATTCATGGAAAAGAATCGGTTTATTCTGTTAAACAGCTAGATGTAGTGAAAAGTGAAGAGAGTATCTATACCTTTACTACTAAATATGAAGTATCTAACTCTGGTTCGTTCAGAGTAGCACTTCGTATGTATCCTAAGAATGACCAACTACCACATCGTCAAGATTTCTGCTATGTACGTTGGTTCTAAACTTTAATAGAAAACGTTTAAAACTAGACTAGACTTTTCTATAGAAAGCCCCCTTAGTAGTTATACTAAGGGGGCTTTTGTTTTGTATCCATACTAGAAGGAGCCAAGAAACCTGCGGATTTATAACGGTTTATATCTTTCTTCTCTACATACAGATGAGAAAGATAGAGGATTGTTTATCCCATAAAAAAGGCTAACGGTATAAAATACCATTAGCCTTTTTTTATGTAGTACAACAAGTTACTTAATACTTAGCAGCTTGTATAATCTTTTTAGGTATATCCGTGTTATCTAATTTGCCTTGGAAAAGTTCTGCACCCACACCTATAGCATAAACCGGTACATATCCATCGGAGTGTCCATGACTGGCCCAGCCTACATAAGCAATACTATTCATCATTTTAATGGCTGCAGCAGCAAGAGGTTCATCTTTAGCATACATACTCTCTGCAAATTTCACCGTTTTGTTAGAAAAAGAGCTCTTATATACCTCTTTTAGTGCCGATGTTTGTTCTTTAGATAGTGAAACTTCATTCCAGAAACCAAGATTCTCACTTAAGAGCGCTTTCATAGCTTTCCAGGTAGCTGTTTTGTAATTCTTCTTTCTAAACGCTTTAATCTTATTGGATAATTCTTCTTGAGAAAGCTTCTGACTAGCTAATGCTTTTAAGTTCAGTTCATATTTACCTGTACCTAATGCTAATCCTCCCGTTTCGTGGTCGGCTGTGATAACAATTAATGTCTCCGTAGGATGTTGAAGATAGAACTGATAAATTTTCTCCACACCTTTATTCATATCCATCACCTCATTAAAAGCTGTAGCTGCATCATTACTATGACAAGCCCAATCGATCTTTCCACCCTCAAGCATCAAGAAGAAACCCTTGTCCTCTCCTTTTTGCAAAAAGCTAAGTGCAGCATCCGTAATTTTGGAAATATTTAAATCCGATGGTTTACTGTCAATAGCATAAGGACAACTGTGATTATCTGCACCATCTTCTTGGATTAAGATCATTTTCTCGGCCTGATCCATCTTGGAGAGATAATCTGTATACCCCTTGGCAACCGTATAATTAGCTTTGTCAAAGAGAGAGTAGATAGTAGGTAACGATTTATCTTTAGGGTCAGTAGGTTGAATAAAACCAGAGCCAGCAAAGAAATCAAAATTTGATTTAGGCAGCTCGGTTGCTATCTGATAATACATACTGCGTTGTGGTTGATGTGCATAAAAAACAGCAGGTGTAGCATGGTCGATACTAACAGTGGTAGCTATACCCACTTTATAGCCTACATTTTTTGCACGTTCTGCTATTGTAACAAGTGGTTTGTTGTCTACATCCACTCCTACTGCCAAATTATGTGTTTTAGATCCAGTTGATAGAGCTGTACCACCTGCAGCAGAGTCGGTAACCGAATTAGTAGCAGAGAACGTTGTAGCCATAGAGACAGTAGGAAACTTAGTAAAACGTAAAGCTTCCGTTCCAATTTTCCCATCTTTTTCTCCCATATACATCTCAGTGCCATTCACTTGATTCACTCCCATGCCATCTCCAATAATGAAGAAGACATACTTTGCGGTCTGTGCTGAACAAACACTGCTAATCATTACAAAGCAAAAGCTCACAATGAAAAAGCTAATTTTTTTTCTCATTTCTTTATGTTTAATTGGTCAATAATCATTTTAACAAATTTACAACAAATAATTTATAGGAACCGCCCTATAGTATAAGATTCTGGTGAATTAAGATAGATTAACGAGCAGAACAAATCTGATTGTGTTAATAATATGCAATTTATAAAGAATGCTTCCCTTTTATGGCTGAAATATGCTGATTGATATTAGTTTTGCATATACACAGAGTATATGTAATTTCTGGAATTAAAATAATAAGATATGAAAAAATTAATTTATTTAGGAGCCGTTTTATTGCTTGTTCTTTCCGTTTCATCTTGTAAAACAGGAGAGAGTGCCTATAAGAAAGCCTATGAGAAAGCTAAACAACAGCAAGGTAGTCAAGCTACAACCAACTCAACTAGCTCAGCCAGCACGAGTAGAGCAGAGGTTAATGTAACACCTATTACCACCAATCCATCTATCCATGAGGAGGTGGTAGAAGCTCCCAAACAAGTACAGAAGTCTGCCAATACTGATATTGCTGTTCGTCAAGAGAGAGTTGATGTATTAAACGGAGATACAGTGAACGATTTTAGTGTTGTTTGTGGTAGCTTTGGAACAAAATCGAATGCAGAGAACTTGAAAGCCTTTTTAGACAATCAAGGCTATCGTGCTGTTATTGTTCATAGCAATGATGTGAAACTCTATCGTGTAGTAGTGGCCTCTTATAGTAGCAGAAGTACAGCAGCTGCTGCTCGTGATGCTTTTAAAAGAAGATTTTCGAATAGAGAAGATTTTCAAGCAGCATGGTTATTATACCGCATTTATTAGTAGATAAAGAAATCTCCTTCTATACAGGTCTCTACAAATTAGTGTAGGGACCTTTTTTTTATAAAAAAAGCCCATCTGTAGAATAATGAGAGCAAATATGTTGTAACTTTGTATTCCCAAAAGGAAAGTTGCCAGAGTGATCGAATGGGGCGGACTCGAAATCCGCTGTGCGCTTTTAGTGTACCGGGGGTTTGAATCCCTCACTTTCCGCAAACCAAGAGGTAAAAATGGTAAACGCTGCAAACAGATAGTTTGTAGCGTTTTTTTTGTACAAAAAAAAATTGGAGTCACAAATGACTCCAATCCTTTAACCTTAAATCTAATACTATGAAAAACACAGTACAAAGATAGAGCATTTCTATCCTATTCCAAATAGTAGGTTGCTTTATCTGTGTTATATAACATACATTATTAGTTGCAAGCTATAAATTGACGTTTTATAGTTTTCGTTAAAGTTTCAAAGTTCTTTATAACACCTTTGTTACCACCTTGTTAACAGATTAAAAAGAGGCTACTGTTTTACCTCCTCATCACAAAAGAGCGTTACCTTTTTCCCCCGATGTAGTAGTGTAGCTGCAGGCAATAAACAACTAGGCTGCAATACTTTGACAAGAATATCTTTTTTACTTTTTCCTGCTATAAGAAAAAATAACTCCGCTGCATTTAACAAACAGCTACCTGTTAATGTTATTCGCTCTTGGCCGCTACTTGGCTGCACACTGTTTACACAGTATTTACTAGAAGAGACAAGTTGGAGTTGATTTGGGAATAGAGAAGCGGTATGTCCGTCCTCACCAATACCTAAAAGAACCAGATGAAACGAGGGCAGTTGGTTTACTTTAGGCAGCAGCTGATCTACCAATTGGGCATAACGCTCTGCTTCCTTAGCAGGAACCTCCTCACCGCGCATCCTAAAATAGTTGGCAGCTGGGATAGGCACTTTGCTGAGTAACCGTTCTTTGGTAGCGCCAAAATTACTCCTTGCGTCTGTAGGAGGCACACAGCGTTCATCTACCCAGAAAATCTTTAGATGATCCCAGTCGGTTTGTTCGCTGTAAAAAGAATGCCATATATCAAACAGCAACAGGGGAGTGCTACCACCACTCAAGGCAAGATAGAAATCTTCTCCATTTATCTGCTGCATTTTTTCAAGAATGCGTTGAATAACCGCATGTGCTAGTGTTGTTGGCGTGGAAAAATAGAGTTGTTTCATAATTCACAATATTTATCGCTGTCCGTTAGATTCTTACAGGGATTGGTCCATTTTGCATCGTGGTCAACCACTAACAATTCACTTTCCAAGGGGCCCCATGTACCCGCAGGATATCCATGCATTGGAGAATCGGGGTGTTTTTCCCAATAGTTCACAATAGGGTTAAAAAAGCACCAAGAAGCTTCCACAGCATCACT
>JAQWAN010000062.1 GCA_028707655.1 Bacteroidaceae bacterium | reverse complement strand
ACCCTCTTTCTCTAAGGACCAATGGAGTAGCTTTAAATTGCTCCAGTGTAAACTCATCATAAGTAGCATATGGACTGACTGTAGAGACGATGGCTACTAGTTCATCTTGTTGAAAATCGGTGTATTTTAGGCTCGTTTGTCGTAAGTTACCCTCCACAAGTCCAAGGTCAATCTTATGATCTTGCAAAGCTTGCTCTACATCGTAAGAATTGCCATTAAACAGAGAAAGAGAAACTTTTGGAAATTTCTCTAAAAACTTGGCCAATAACGGGGGCAAAACATATTGAGAAATGGTTGTGCTAGCACCTAATCGAAGTTCTCCACAACACTCGTTCTGTAGAAAATGCATATCATAGTCTAATTGCTGATAGTCTAGCAAAAGCTTTTCTGCATGCCTGAGTAATAAACGACCTGCAGAGGTGAGCAATATAGTATGTCCCTTTCGCTCAAATAAGCGCTGTTGAAAAGTGGCCTCTAATTCTTGGATATGTTTACTAACAGCGGGTTGACTAATAAAAAGTTCTCTCGAAGCCATCGTGAAACTAAGATTTTTAGCAACACTATAAAAAACTTTTAAACGAAAGTCTGTAAACATAATTTCCATCTAATTAGCGTCCAAAGATTGATTCTACTTCATCACTAGTCACACCAAACGATTTTAACAAAGGATATAAGAACGTTTCAATGCGCACACTTTCAGAGGTTAGCGGTTCTAAATTATAGAGAACAACCTTTTTTTCTTTCTTCTTCTCCACCATTGATAAAGCATCCTTAGCATACGCTGGAGATGGTAGCAATATAATTTGTTTCACTTGTTTAGATGCAACAATTAGCTCAAGACTTTCTAAAAAAAATTGCGCAGTAGTTGCTAGGTCACCAGCATGATTAGAGGATAGAGAAAATTCAGCTATTTCATTTTTAAAAGCCATCTCATTATAATCTGCTGCTAAATCAGTAGGTAAACAATGGAGCATTTTGTTTCGATTCTTATCATAAATCCAAAATGTTTGAATTTCTTTTTGCGTTTGCTCAACGCCAGCATCTAACGAGAGATAGAGCAATAGGGAGTCTATTGAAACAGATGAAAAAGAACGCTGCAATTTTTGCGTTAAAAAAGTAATCATATTACCAGTCAACTCGTCTATAAAATTAGCATCTAGTAAAAAAACGGTTTCTGAAAGGGAGAGTTTTGAATCCATATCTATTTTTGCATCAAAGATACAAACAAATTTCCCGATACAGAATCTAAACAAAACAGAAAACTTAAAAAAAATGTTTTTTAGATGCGGAGCATACTTTCAAAATACAGAAAAGAAGATTCTTGTACAAATAAGGAACAACAATAACTAGAAAAACATAAAACAGGACAAAGAAGTCTGTAATTTTGTCAGCACAAAAGCTTTTTATATGTCATTCTGACGTTTTTCAGCTATTTACTAGCACATTTGTTAAATGGTCAAACTTTTGCTAGTATTCCATTGTTACATAAAAAAGAAAGGAGCATTTATGAATTTCGAGAAATTTACAATCAAATCGCAAGAGGCTATTCAAAAAGCAATTGAATATGCACAAAAGAATAAACAGCAAGCAATTGAGCCGTCCCATTTATTAATTGGACTGCTAGATACCGCTGAAAACATTACCACTTTTATCTTCGAAAAGACAGGTGTAAATGTTAATCTATTAAAAACAATTCTTGCAGATTCTCTTAAATCGCTTCCAAAAGTAGAAGGAGGCGAAGTTTACTTAAGTAAACAAAGCAATGAGGTACTACAAGCAGCAGTAGAAATAGCGAAAGAATTAGGAGATACATTTGTCTCAGTAGAAGCGCTACTACTATCCTTGCAAAAAACAAAAAGTACCGTGTCTACCCTACTAAAAGATGCAGGTCTCACGAAAGATAATCTTCAGACAGCTATCAAAGAATTAAGAAAAGGTACTAAGGCCAATTCAGCCTCAAGTGAAGAAACGTATCAGTCGCTCAATAAATATGCGATTAACCTTATTGAAGCAGCTAAAAGCGGAAAATTAGACCCAGTTATAGGACGTGACGATGAGATACGTCGTATTCTACAAATCTTAAGCAGAAGGACCAAAAACAATCCGTTGCTTATTGGTGAGCCAGGTACAGGTAAAACAGCTATTGTAGAAGGTTTGGCAAGACGAATAATAAGAGGGGATGTTCCGGAGAATCTAAAGAACAAACAGCTTTATTCGTTAGATATGGGGGCATTAGTAGCTGGTGCAAAATACAAAGGTGAATTTGAGGAGCGTTTAAAAGCTGTTATTGAAGAGGTCAAACAAGCAGAGGGAAATATTATCCTCTTTATTGATGAGATTCATACACTTGTTGGCGCAGGAAAAGGGGAAGGAGCTATGGATGCAGCTAACCTGTTAAAACCAGCACTAGCACGTGGAGAGTTAAGAGCAATTGGTGCAACTACACTAAATGAATATCAGAAATATTTTGAAAAAGATAAAGCATTAGAACGACGATTCCAGCTTGTAAATGTAAACGAACCTAATATACTCAACAGTATATCAATCTTGAGAGGTTTAAAAGAGAGATACGAAAATCATCACAAGGTGCGAATACAAGATGATGCTATCATTGCGGCTGTTGAATTATCCGATCGGTATATTACAGAGCGTTTCCTACCAGATAAGGCTATCGATTTAATGGATGAAGCTGCTGCAAAACTAAGAATGGAGCGTGATTCTGTGCCAGAAGATTTAGATGAGATTTCTCGAAAAATAAAACAACTAGAAATAGAGCGAGAAGCCATTAAAAGGGAAAAAGACACCGTTAAACTAACGGCACTAAAAAAGGAGATAGAAGAACTAAAAGAACAGGAAAAATCGTGGAGAGCGAAATGGGAAAGTGAACGTTCTCTTTTAAATCGGATTCAACAAAACAAGCAAGAGATGGAAGATCTCCGATTTGAAGCGGAAAAAGCAGAAAGAGAGGGGAACTACGGAAGAGTAGCAGAGATTCGTTACGGCAAGCTACAAGAGCTAGAACAATCTATCAAGGATACACAAGATAAATTGCATCAGATGCAAGGAGCCGAAGCCATGATAAGAGAAGAAGTAACTAGCGAAGATGTTGCTGATATTGTATCTAGATGGACGGGCATTCCTGTGAACAAAATGCTACAAAGCGAACGAGATAAATTGATTCACTTAGAAAAAGAGTTACACCATAGGGTTGTTGGACAAGAAGCAGCCATCACTGCGGTTGCAAATGCTGTAAGAAGAAATAGAGCTGGTCTACAAGATCCTAAGCGACCAATTGGTTCCTTTATCTTTCTAGGCACAACAGGTGTAGGTAAAACAGAGCTTGCAAAGGCCTTAGCAGAGTATTTGTTTAACGATGAAAATATGATGACTCGTATTGATATGAGTGAATATCAGGAGAAGCATACTGTATCTAAATTAGTAGGAGCGCCTCCGGGATATGTTGGATACGATGAAGGGGGACAATTAACAGAAGCTATTCGACGTAAACCTTACTCTGTTGTTTTGTTTGATGAGATTGAAAAAGCGCATCCAGATGTCTTTAATATCTTACTACAAGTATTAGATGATGGACGTTTAACGGACAACAAAGGTCGTTTGGTGAATTTTAAAAATACCATTATCATCATGACCTCCAATATAGGAAGTAGCTACATTCAATCTCAGATTGAAACACTGAATGCGCTAAATAGCAAACAAGTAATGGAAGAAACCAAGAAACAGGTACTTGAACTATTAAAGAAGAGTGTTCGACCCGAATTTTTAAATCGAATAGATGAAATATTGTTATTTCCACCTTTAAACAAGAAGGATATCACTGAGATTGTAAACATACAACTAAACGGTATCTGTAAGAGACTAGAAGAAAGTAATATTACATTAAAAGTGGACCAAGAAGCGATTAACTATCTATCAAAAGAGGGCTATTCTCTAGAATATGGTGCACGACCAGTTAAAAGAGCGATACAGAATTATTTGCTCAATCGTTTATCCTATGAGATTTTAGCAGATAAAATCAACAAAGAGAAACCAATACTAATTGGATGTAAAAATGATCAACTAACATTTGAAAATTAATTTATCTGAATGCTTATCCCTTAATATGAGGAAAGAATAAATGAGTATTTAAAAAAGAAAAGAGCAGCTATATTAAATAGTTGCTCTTTTCTTTTAAGAAGAAGTAGGTAAATCATTTTACGCTTCTTCTGCTGTTTCTTCTGTTTTTGCTTCCTTTTCTGGCAAGTCAAAATCGGTCATACCACTAGTAACTAGTAGGTTATACCATGTAATTAATTTCTTTACATCTGTTGAATAAACTCTATCTCTATCAAAATCTGGTAGGATTTGAGCAAAATAAGTAAACAGGTCCTCTTTAGAAGCTTTCTTTACATCTAAAGAAACTTTATTCTTATTTTCTTTTTCTGCGATAATAGAAAAAACTTTGCTTAATGGCACCTCTGCATCGTCTGTAAACATTGCTATGTCACCTAAAGAGATAACTTTTTCATTGCCATGAACAGGTAGACGTTTCTTCACATCACCTAATGATTCAACAATAAACATATTCTTCCCTTGTGATACTAATTTATAAAGTCCTGGTTTTCCAGTAATTGATAAGATTGTCTTTAACATAATAAATTTAATTTAAAAAATTCCGAACAAAAGTAATACACCACAATGAGATTCACAATGTATTTGAAGAAAAAACGAGCAATTTAAACAAGAATTAGCAAAGGGGATTCTGTTCTAGGCGCAAAACAAAGAGATTTATTTGTTCTATTAGAGAATGTCTCTCATCATTATGAATAACAAGGTCTGCCAATTGGATTTTTTTCTCCTCATCCATCTGAAACTGCATCTTTCTTTTTGCTAAATCAAGTGACATATGATCACGGTTCATGATGCGTTTCAATCGTAATTCTAAAGGAGAGGAAACAACTAACACGCTATCCACCTCATCTGTAAATCCCGCTTCAAACAGCAGAGCAGACTCAATAACAAGGAGTGTAGAAACAGAATGGTCTGCTACCCATTGTCTAAAATCAGCCTTCACCACAGGATGAACCAATGCATCTAATTTTGCTTTGTTTTCTATATTAGAGAAAAGAAAATTAGTCAATAACGGCTTATTAAACACACCATCTTTAAAGAGCTCTTCTCCTACAAGATGGATAAGTGCTTTGCGTAAAGAGAGATGCTTAACCATCAATTCTTTTGCTCTATTATCACAATCGTAAACAGCTATACCTCTATGAAAGAATAATTGAGAAACAACCGATTTGCCACAGCCTATACCACCTGTGATACCTACAATATGTACTTTTTTATTGCTCTTCATATATTGGGGGTTATTAAAACGCATCTAAAGGAGCATTACTCAAATGCCACTTGGTCTAACACATACTCCACCCTATTCGGGATTAGTTGAATACCCAATAGATGTTTTGGATAAGATAAAAGTTGTAAAGGGACCTTGGAAAAAGGGTCTTTCTTAATATCGTTATAGTCGAAAACTACCGAGAAATTATCAGAAGAAACATTTTTAAAGGATCGCATTGGTACCTTAAATTTTACTTGAACAACTGCGGGGAAAGAATGCAACACCTTGTCTGCAGGAAAATTAACACCTACAATGGGAACAGCTACTGTCTTCTCAGTTAATAAGTCAGTTCCTATAGTGAGATTAACCGTAGAGGGAATAATTCTGACATTCTCTATCTCTTGAATCTTAACAGGGGATACAACGGTCTCTTTCACCTCCAAAAAGGAAACCGGTTCTGTAACAACTTGTTTGATAGTAGCAAGTAGCGAGGGAGGCGCATAAATTAAAACAGAGTCTGGACCAAACAAGGTATCGGTTACAACAACTGGTTCATTCGCACCGATAGAGCCATTAAACCTTACGGGCACTTTCTTTCCTTCCGATTTGGAGTAGGCATATGCTATTGAATCGGGAGCAATCGTTACAATAAAAGTAGAAGCAGATAATTGAGATGAAATTTGCGAAGTAAACAACTTTGAACTTAGGCGCACATAACTACTATTATTCTCGTACTTTCTAAAATCTACAGCTATTTTCTTAAAATGTTGAACAAATCGATAATGCGCCAATAATGTGCCTCGGTCTTTAATGGATACAGCAATTGGAGAGGACAGTTGTTTCGTTATGGTTACGCTATCGGGAATATTTACAAGTTCAATGGGGATTTGAACGATTGTCTCAAAGTTATTCTTGAGCGTTTGCATCAACCAAAAACAAAAAGAGATAAATAAAAAAAACAAAAAGACAAAAGCTTCTCTACTTCGTTGATTGAAGTGAAGAGCTTTTATCTTTTTAATAAGATTTATAGCGGTAATGCTATAAAAGCGTTTCATATACGTCTATTTTTGATTAGCATCAGGAGCCGATGCAAAAACAGAGTTCTTGTCAATTGTTATTTTTACACCAGCTGCAATTTCCAATGTAACCTTATTATCGTCAGAAATACTTTTTACTTTACCAAAAATACCTCCGGCAGTTATTACCTCTTGACCAACCTCTAAACTTTGACGAAAACGAGTAATCGCTTTTTGTTTTTTATTCTGAGGACGAATCATAAAAAAGTACATAATGGCAAAAATAGCCACCATCATGATAATAAATTGCATTCCACCACCTTGTTGGGCAGATGGAGCAGCATCTAATAATAGAGTTGAGAAGTTCATAGTTTCTTTTTTTTGTTATTAATATTTACCTACCAAAGGTATTAATTCTTAGTTAACTTGTTATCTTTTTTCAATTGATTAACAATTCCGTCTAACGTACCATTAATAAAGCTTGGGCTCTTTGCTGTACTGTAAAACTTAGCTATCTCTACATATTCATTCAGCGATACACTGATCGGAATATTTGGAAAGCTTAAAATCTCCGCTAATGCAATTTGCATAACGATTACATCCATAAAAGCCACACGGTCTAAATCCCAATTCTTAACTTGCTTATTAATCAAATCTCGGTAATAATCAATATTGAGAAGTGCTCTACGGAAAAGACGAGAAGCGTACTCTTTATCCTCTTCATCTTTGAACTGAGGAAGGAGTGGTTGATCAGCTCCATTAGACTCTTCAAAACGTTTAATTGTTTTGATAACAAAAGTATCCACAATCTCTTTATCGTCGTTCCAATATAAACTTAGGTCCTCTAACATTGACTCCAATTCGTCATTATTAAGAATAACTTGTTTATAAAGTTTACGCCATAATTCTCTATCTTCTGCATAAGAAGTTTCACCTTCACTCGCCATATATTCACGATATGCATCCGACTCGATAATTTTATTGTAAACCACTTTTACTATTTCCGTTTCATTAGACCAATTAGCCTTTTGAGACTCAATAAATGACAATAATTGTTTGTTTGATTTTAGTTGAAGGATAAATTTGTTATTGACAAATTTCATTGATGGAGCAAGTTCGTCGGCCGTGGGCTCAAACTTATGCTTCTTTTTTTCAATCTGCTTGTTCGCATAACTGGTAACCTCTACCATTAAATCTAGCAAATAATTATATAAATCATATGCTTTCGACAAACTAAAAAATAATTCTTTTTCAGCTATATCGATATTTCTTCCACTATTCTGATAGTACGCATATACTATCTGTACCACTTTAAGACGAATAAGAGCTCTGTTAATCATTACTATTCTATTATATATATTGCTTTATTAACAAGATACAAAAGTAGGCAATTTCATCAAGACAACATGATTAAATCTTATTTTTTTTATGACATCTTTCTTTTTTGCCATTTTTTTTATTTCTAAAAGGTCTTTTTAGAAGAAATGCTTGCTGCATTAAAAAAAAATGCTGACTTTTGAACTTGTTTTTGCGAATGCAACCCATTCAATCTATATTAACGATACACATACATAATTTTTATGGAAGACTACCAGAAAAAGAGCACATCAGATATTAAGGATAGAGAAATAATGTTTTCTAAGTCTATCAAGGCTGGAAAACGCATTTATTACTTAGATGTAAAAAAGAACAGAAAAGAAGAATTATTTTTAGCGATTACTGAAAGCAAAAAAGTAGTAATAGGTGAAGGAGATAATGCTCAAGTCAATTTTGAAAAACATAAAATTTTCCTTTACAAAGAGGATTTTGAAAAGTTTTCTGAAGGATTAAAAGAAGCGGTGGACTACATTGAGAATGAACAAGGTCATTTTGAACGGAAAAGAATGAATAATTATCTCTTAGATACAATGGAAAAAGAAACACCGTCTATTGTGCTTCCGAACGAAGAAATTAAAATTGATATAGATTTCTAATCTTGGACGATTTTTATATGCCATTTACTACAATCAACAGCACTTATACATCATAGGTCTACTCGCTTTCGTTGATTATGGCTAACCTGGTCATGGTAATTTAAATCCATTTTTAGGATAGGATAGACATCCTTTTTCTAGCATGACACATTAATAGAAGAGATTGTCACTTTACATCTTAATAAAATAACCAAAAAGCAGCATAGTTTTACGGTCATATATTTGTACCGAAGCATATAATCAACTATCTTTGCGCCTGCATTAATAAGCTTATCGCTGTGACACTAAAAGTCACGTCGTGTAATGGTGAATTAAGCAATATATAACTTAATTTAGAGTAACACAAACAAAACAAAAAAATGAAAACATTTGCATTACAAGGAACAGCAAGAACAATTGCTGAACGTTCTTCAGAACAAAAAAGAGCACTTAAACAATTACGTAAGAACAACGAAGTACCTTGTGTATTATACGGTGTAGAGAAAGACGAAAAAGGAGCTCCTAAAGCTATCGCTTTTAAAGTAACAGCAGAAGCTGTACGTAAATTAATTTACACACCTGAGATTTTCGGTGTTGAGCTTACAATTGACGGCAAAAAAGTAAATGCAATTGTAAAAGATATGCAATTTCACCCAGTAAAAGAGACTGTTTTACATATGGATTTTTACCAAGTTGTAGAAGATCAACCTATCATCATGGAAGTTCCAGTTGCTATGGAAGGACTTGCAGAAGGTGTTAAATCTG
>JAQWAN010000061.1 GCA_028707655.1 Bacteroidaceae bacterium | reverse complement strand
TCAGCGGGTGAAAATTTTATATGGTCGTAAACAAACACATTTGCACCAACAATCCATTGACCATAGAGTTTTCCCCAGACCGCTTTTCCCCAACCCGTATCTGCAATGGTTAGATGCAACGAGTCTTCTGTTAGGTTATGCCAAAACTTACCCGTTACGATATGTCCTAATGGATATAGAAAATCATGAATTACCATTTTAGGATTACCGGTTGTTCCGGAAGTAAAATACATCAAAGAGGTATCGTCGTTACTATTTACATGTTCAGGGCGTACAAAAGGAGGGGCCTGTTCTATACCTTTATGAAAATCTTTAAAACCTTCTGGCATATAGGGACCAACACTCACCAACTGCTCAACAGTAGGTATCTCCTCTAACGAAGCTACAATATGGTCGGTAATCACTTTTTCTCCAGCAGCCACAATCATTTTTATGTCGGCCGCATTTGAGCGGTAAATAATATCGTGTTTGGTTAACAGATGGGTTGCAGGAATTACCACTGCTCCCAGCTTATGGAGTGCAATAATAGAGAACCAAAACTCATATCTTCTTTTCAAAATGAGCATTACCGAATCGCCTTTACCTATTCCAAGAGATTGGAAATAGGAAGCCGTGCTATCGGAATACTTCTTTATATCTGCAAAGGTAAACTGTCTATGCTCACCTTGGTCATTGGTCCAACATAGGGCTTTTTTAGTAGGTTGTTCCTTCGCCCACTCATCTACTATATCATAACCAAAATTAAAATTGTCGGGTACATTTATATGGCAATTCTTGGCAAAATCTTCTTGCGAAGAAAATGTTGTTTGTGTTAAAAATCTTTCTATCATTTTATATTAGCTTATCATTGCAAAAAACTGAACTTTTTTCCCATCAAGTGCCTTCATGCCGTGTGGAAGACTAGCATCAAAATAGATACTATCTCCAGGAGATAGCTCTACCACTTTCCCATTAATCATCAGTTGCAATCTGCCAGAGATAACCGAGTTAAACTCTTGTCCCTCGTGTGTATTTAAAGAGATGGGAGCATCCTCCTCTGTTGGCTCCACCGTAACGATAAAAGGATCCATCGTTCTATTTTTAAAACCAGAAGCTAAAGATTGGTATTTATATGCTTTTTGTCGTTCAATAGAAATACCCTTTCCGCAACGCGTAAGAAAGTAAGAACTCATGCGAGGTTCTTCACCAAACATCAAAGTATCCAGTGGTATTTTATACGTTCTAGCTATTCCTTGTAAAAAGCAAACAGATATGTCCACCTGTCCCACTTCAATTTTTTTATACTCCTCTAGAGACACCCCTCCAGCGGCAGCCATCTCCTCTCTAGTTAACTCCATAACTTCTCGGAGTCCAGCCAATCTTTTAGCAATTTGAATTATCTCTTCATTCATTTTATTCGGTTTTATATTTCAAATTTACTCCTTTTTATCTATTTAAGAGAAAAACAGTTGTAAAAACGGCTTAATTTAGAACAAATTAATAGGAATTATACCTTTTAACACGGTACAAAGCATTAATACATCACACCTTTTAAACGTAAGCCAACGGACTCCTCTAAATTAAAAAGTAAATTCATATTGTGAATAGCCTGACCACATGTTCCTTTTAACACCCCATCCATAGAGGAGGTGATACAAAGTTCATCTCCATTTTTCTGGAGATGCATCACAAACTTATTGGTATACACCGCTTGTTGCTCATCTACGGTATAATCTGTTAAATACACAAAAGAATCAGTAGCATAATAATCACTATACAGCTGATACAACTCCTCTAAACTCTTTTCGCTTTTCATCACCAAAGTGGTGGAGATAGAGCGGCCTATTTTACTAGGCAACAAGTCTAGTTGTACTTTTGCTTTAAAATCTTTTTGGAAATGTAAGATAGATTGTTCCACCTCTTTTAAGAGTGTTTTTTTGAAAACAGCTCTGGTCGATTTTTCGTTTTGCTCAGCTAATAAGCTAGAAGGATCTATTCCTTCTAGCATACACACCATAGCTCCCACTTTGGTCTCCAAAGCAATAATATCCTTTAATAATAGATGTTTAGCCAAGGGTAAAAGAGTCAAAACAATACTCGAGGCAAGTGCACCAGGATTTGCCACAAAAGAGCCATGACAAATCTCTCTTCTATTTAGTTCTGGCAGTCCATAAATAAATTTATTGGCAACCTGTTCTTGCTTAAAATCACCGGACAAATCGATAATTTTCAATTGAACTGGGAATAGGGTGTTTTTAATAAAAGCTTTCGCTTTTCCTTTTTCTAAACAAACATAAAGTAAATCAATTTCATCTAGCAATAGATGGTCCATAAAAGTAAGCTCCGTATCGCCCACCAATGACTTATGTACAGTTACTAACTCCTCACCAGCATTTGCAGTACTTTCAACAAAAGAGAGTTCAACATCCGGATGGATTAATAGTAAAGCAATTAATTCATTCGCCACCTTACTCTCTCCTCCAACGATACCTACTTTAATCATTCTAATTTTCTAATATATTAAACATAAAACATCTAATCCATATCTTTTAGAGCCCAATATTTGGAATAATTACTGCTAAAGCATCTTTAAGATCTTCAGGAGACACTCCCTCTCGCATAATCAGCAAGATAGTATCGTCACCCGCTATCGTGCCTATAATCTCATAGAGCTCTTTCATATCAATATCATAAGCCAAACTACTAGCATATCCAGGTCGCGTTTTAATCACCGCCATATTCCCTGAAAATTGAATAGAGACAAAACCATTCTGTTGTAGCATCTCCACAGCAGTATGATTAGTAACCATCCGTTTGTACATCGTGTTATTTGGCAACACATATACATAGTTTCCATTCATACTAGCAGCTTTAGCCACTTTAAGTTGTTTTAAATCGCGAGAAAGGGTAGCCTGAGTTAAATCAAACCCCTCTCCTGCTAATTCTCGTAATAACTCTTCTTGATTACCAATTTCCTGACTGGAGATAATGATTTTTATAGCATCTAATCGATTTGCTTTGTTCTTCATAACGCATATTTATCCTTGTTTGCAACAAATCTATATAAAAAAGATGAAATAATCGAACTTTGTCAACAGATTATTGCTTATTTTTGTCCTTTTAATTAAAAAAGAAATAAATATTACTTCTTTTACTGCATTATATGCAAAAAGGCGAATCCTTTTTGCAAAGATTCGCCTTTTCATGTTATTTTATTACTACGCTTATTTTTTCAGAATATCCATTGTATCAGAAGCAATCATTAACTCCTCATCGGTAGGAACAACCACAACTTTCACGCGAGAATCAGTAGTAGAGATTATCGCTTCTTCGCCTTGAACAGTCATATTTCTAGCCTCGTCAAGTTTAACCCCCATATAGGACAAACCTTTACAAGCTCTCGTTCGGCATTGGTATTGATTTTCGCCAACACCACCTGTAAACAATAAGACATCTACACCGCCCATTGCTGCAGCATACGCACCAATATATTTACGGATTCTATAGAAATACATACGAACAGCCAAGAAAGCTCTTTTGTTACCAGCTTGCGCGGCAGCCATCACCTCTCTCATATCAGAAGAAACGCCAGAAACACCTAATAGACCCGATTTCTTATTTAAGAAGTTAGAGATACCGGTTGTGTTTAATCCCTCTTTATCCATAATGAAAGAGACAGCACCAGCATCAATATCTCCACTACGAGACCCCATCATTAGTCCCTCTAACGGTGTGAGTCCCATACTTGTGTCCATACATTTTCCATCTTTTACCGCAGTAATAGAAGCCCCATTACCAATATGACAAGTAATAATTTTACTTCCCTCTACTGGCATGTTGAGCATTTTACAAACACGTTCCGAAACATAACGATGAGAGGTACCATGGAAACCATAGCGACGTACACCATATCTCTCGTATAGATCATAGGGAACAGCATACATATAGGCATAATCAGGCATGGTTTGATGAAAAGCAGTATCAAACACGCCCACCTGTGGGATATTAGGTAAAAGAGCTGTAACAGCGTTTACCCCTTTTAAGTTAGCTGGATTATGTAAAGGCGCTAAGTCGTTACATGCAACAAAAGCATCTAGCACCTCTTTGTTTAGTAAAACCGATTCGCTGAATCGTTCACCACCATGCACCATTCTGTGTCCAACCGCTGAAAGCTCATCCAAAGAGCGAAGAACAGCATAAGGACCCTCTAGTAAAGTGGCAATAATAAAATCAACACCTACCGTATGCTCAGGGATATCTTTTTTAAGAATCACTTTTTCACCATCAGGAAGGGTCAATTTCAAAAAGGAACCAATCAATCCAATCTTTTCAATTCCTCCTTTTGCCAATACACTCTTCTTGGTCATATCAAACAATTTATATTTGATAGAAGAGCTTCCACAATTTAACACTAATATTTTCATTCTATTTTATAGATTTAAGTTATTTAGCAGCAATAGCTTGACTAGCAGTAATCGCAATCATTTTATAGATATCCTCTACAGAGCAACCACGAGACAAATCGTTTACAGGTTTAGCAATACCTTGTAGGATAGGTCCTACAGCTTCTGCACCGCCTAAGCGTTGCACCAATTTATAAGAGATATTTCCAACCTCTAGATTAGGGAAAACCAACACATTCGCTTTTCCAGCGATAGGAGATCCTGGTGCTTTATGATTTCCAACAGCAGGTACTAACGCAGCATCTGCTTGTAGTTCACCATCGATAATTAAAGATGGATTGAGCGCTTTAGCTAAGGGCAATGCATCCACCACTTTATCCACCACTTCGTGTTTAGCCGATCCTTTTGTAGAGAAGCTCAAAAGAGCTACACGAGGTGTTTCAATACCAGCTACCGCCTGAGCAGTAGCAGCTGTTGTTACAGCAATCTGTGCTAATTGATTAGCATCTGGAACAGGCGTTACAGCCACATCACCCACCACTAAAAGACCATTTTCGCCATATTCAGGTTTGTTAGTAATCAACAACATTGCACCAGAAACGCAGGTTACACCAGGTTTTGTTTTGATAATCTGCAAAGCAGGACGCAATACATCGCCCGTTGCATTACGTGCACCAGCCAACTGTCCATCAGCATCCCCCGCTTTTATAATCAAGCAGCCCAAATAAAGAGGATTAAGTACTAACTCTCTAGCTTGCTCCATGGTCATACCCTTCTTCTTACGCAATTCACAAAGGAGTTGCGCATAGCTTTCTTTTTTAGGATGATTATTGGGGTCAATAATGGTAGCTTGGTCAATATGAGAGAGGGAAAGTCGTTGCGCTACCTCTTTGATCTCTTGAGGATTAC
Source organism: Bacteroidaceae bacterium (assembly GCA_028707655.1). Classification (GTDB taxonomy): domain Bacteria; phylum Bacteroidota; class Bacteroidia; order Bacteroidales; family Bacteroidaceae; genus JAQWAN01. Next base: position 3,795 of record JAQWAN010000061.1, on the reverse strand, counting down.
CCAATAGAATAATGGTAGCAACACCTTCAGCCAACACACGGTCAGCTGCAATTAATGTACGTTCTTCCGTTCCTTCAGGAAGAACAATTCGTTGACGGTTACGTTTAACACGTTCAACAATTTGATTGATTAAGTCCATGAATATGTATCTTTTAGATAATTTTTTGCATAGCAATTAGAAGACCCCACAAAAGTACGCATTTTTGTAACATCTACTTTGCAAATCCGACATTAAATTATCTTAATTAACACAACTTACGCCGGATTGGTCAAGATACGTTCGAGTTCTTCGGCTGAAAGACGTAATTTGAACTCTCCGTTGCGTGCAATAGAGATATTTCCAGTCTCTTCAGAAACAATAATAGCTAATGCATCACTTTCTTGCGACATACCCAAGGCAGCTCTATGCCTTAAGCCCAAATCTTTGGGTATATTTGAGCTATGGGAAACGGGAAGAATACATCCAGCAGCCCTCATCTTTTTGTAGCTAATGATAAGTGCACCATCGTGCAACGGACTATTTTTAAAAAAAATATTCTCAATTAAGCGTTGATTAATATTCGCATCAATCTCCTCGCCAGTATGTGCAATTTCTAATAAAGGAATCTCTTTTTCAAGAATAATAAGTGCGCCCACCTTTTTCTTACTCATGTTCAGACAGGCCAACACAATCTGCATCATCTCCGCCTTCTCTATAGGTTCTTTATGATGTCCAGTTATAAAATTAATTAGGAACCCAATCCGCCGATGGGTTCCTAATGTGAGTAAGAAGCGCCGGATTTCATCTTGAAACAAGATGATGATAGCAATCACTCCTACGCTTACCAATTTATCTAATATAGAGCCCAACAGCCTCATCTCCAACACCTGAGAAACAATCACCCAGATGATAACGAAGATTAAAACGCCGGCAAAGATATTGATTGAGCCGGATTCCTTCATCACCTTATAAGAGTAGTATAAGAACAAAGCTACCAAGCAAATATCAAGCAAATCTTTTAAGCCGAACTCAATCATAATTATAAAATTACTTGCGACGAAATCGAATTATATTTTTGTACTTTCGATTCATCAATCACGTTCTTTGTTTTAAGCATTTGTAAAATCCGAATACTGTCTACCGCTTCACGAACATCGTGTACACGTAGCATATTAGCACCTTTTTGGAGAGCCACTGTATCGAGTACAATTGTTCCCGTTAGCGATTCTTCTGGCGTAATATCTAGCAATTTATAGACCATTGATTTCCTAGATATACCCGCTAAAAGAGGCATGTTGAACAATTCAAAATCGTCTAAATGATTTAACAATTCATAGTTATGTTCCAATGTCTTACCAAAGCCAAATCCTGGGTCAATCACAATATCGGTTACCCCTAAATCGTGTAAATGGGCCACTTTACGAGAAAAATACAAAAACAGATTCTTTACAATATTATCATATTGCGGTGCACGTTGCATAGATTGCGGTGTACCCTGCATATGTGTTAACACATAAGGGACCTTCAATTTACCAACCGTTTCAAACATTTGGCTATCCATTTCTCCACCAGAAATATCATTTACTATAGCAACGCCATGTTCCTTTACACAATATTCGGCCACTTTAGAACGAAAAGTATCTACCGAAATAACAGCATTTGGGAATTCTTTATTTAAAATGGTCAACCCTAATTTTAAACGTCTCAGCTCCTCATCTATAGAAATATGTCCCGCTTTTGGACGTGTAGAGTAAGCACCAATATCAATAATATCTGCCCCCTCGTTAACTATTGTATGAATACGATTTCTAATCTCATCATCCGTTACATTTCTGCTCCCCTCATAGAAAGAATCAGGAGTCACATTTAAAATTCCCATTACCTTAGGAACTATAAACTCCATCAGTTTCCCATGAACATTTATTGTCTTTGCAAATCCCATTATATATTCTTTTGGCACAAAAATAGAGAATTATTTGAAAGAAAGATGTAGAATAACTTTTTTTTTGATTTTGTTTATACTAAGTTCCTCAAAACATTTAAATAAGTTATATCTTTGTTCTAAAATAGAGAAAAACTACAAAAAACGGAAATTATGGAGATTGCTGCACTTTATTCCATCTTCTTACAATGCTCAGGCGTTACTATTGATAGTAGAAACTGTCCACCAAACGCACTCTTTATCGCCATCAAAGGAGATCGGTTTAACGGCAATCAATTTGCCATCCAATCGCTCGAGAAAGGCTGTGCTTATGCCATTGTAGAGGAACCCATTGCTGTACAATCGTATGGGGAACGCATCTTACAGGTTGACAGTACCCTGCAAACACTCCAAGCACTAGCTCGCTATCATCGTCAACAAATGGGACTTCCCATTATCGGCATCACAGGAACCAATGGCAAAACCACAACCAAAGAGCTGATAGCAGCAGTACTGTCCGAGAAATACCCTATTCTCTATACCCAAGGAAATCTGAACAATGCTATTGGTGTTCCGCTCACGCTGTTACAACTACAACCTAGCCATAAATTGGCCATCATCGAGATGGGTGCTAGTCACCAAGGCGACATCAAAGAACTCGTAGAGATAGCCTGTCCCAACTATGGCATCATCACCAATATTGGGCGTGCACATCTTGAAGGGTTTGGTAGCCTAGAAAATATCCTCTCCACTAAAGGAGAGCTCTTTGATTACTTACGAGCAACAGCAAAAGGAGCTACCATCTTTGTAGATCAAGATAACCCCTATCTATCCAAACTGACTCACGACTTAACCCCCATCTATTATGGTACCACCCATAAGAGTGCCATAACGGGGAAAATAGTCAGCTACTCCCCTTTTTTACAACTCGAATGGTGCGAATCGTTAGTTGCCGCCTCGCATACCATCCAGACCCAACTCATTGGAGCCTATAATCTGCAAAACGTATTAGCAGCCATCACTATTGGTCGTTTTTTCCATGTAGAGAGTAAAGCCATTACAAAAGCATTAACCAACTACAAACCCCAAAACAATCGTTCGCAACTAGCCATCACAGCAAACAATCACCTGATTATAGATACCTACAATGCTAATCCAACAAGCATGATGGCCGCCCTAGAAAATTTCCTTTTACTAGAAGCTCCCACAAAGATGCTCCTATTAGGCGATATGAAAGAGTTGGGAACAGAGAGTGCAGTAGAACACCAAAAGATAGTAGATTATCTACGCACCTTTCCGGCAGATAAAATAGTATTAATAGGTCAAGAGTTTGCACATACACAGCATCCTTTTCTCTCTTTTCCAACGCGAGAAGAACTAGCTGATTACCTAACTGCTCATCCAGTAAAAGGCTATCATATCCTTCTCAAAGGTTCCAATAGCATGAAATTAGAGCAACTTATCCCACTCTTGTAACGCGCGTTACTGACGTAAAGCGCAACCCAATTTGTACTGTTTACAAAAGCCAGTTGGCGAGTAAGTCTCCACAAAAACAATATAGAGTCCCATACAGGCTAATTGGTCTGTATGGTCCATACCATTCCACACCAACACCCCACTAGAGCCCAAGCGATAGTTCTCCGCTACATCGCAGACCCATCTACCCTCTGCATCGTAAATTTTCACATTCGCCATCACATTCTCCTCCGTAAAAGCATAAGCAATCGTCAGTACATCCTCCTTACCATCTCCATTAGGGGTAAAAGCAAATTGCTGCAACCAACAACTGTTCTCCTTCTGCTGCTCCTCCAATTGAAAGTGAGAGTTTTCTCTACCCGGTGTTCCACCTCCAACGGCAGAGGAGGCCGACACCCAGTTGCCACTTTCATTCGAA
>JAQWAN010000060.1 GCA_028707655.1 Bacteroidaceae bacterium | reverse complement strand
GTCTGTAATACCTCAATTGGTTAATTATGAAGAGTATACATCGCTCTTTGCATCGACTCAACAGCTGTTAAAGCAGCAAAAGGTTAAAAAAATAGTACTCTCTCGTTGCTTGCATATAGCAATAGATGATTTGGCCATCGAAGCATCGTTTCAAGCGGCATGTGAGAGCTACAAAGAAGCTATGGTTTATCTCTCTTATACTCCTCAACAAGGATTGTGGATGGGCTGTACTCCAGAAATCCTACTTCAATGTGAACAGGGAAAAGGGCAAATCATTGCCTTAGCTGGAACCCAATCGCAAGAGGAGAGTAGTGCAGAGGTGAAACAATGGGATGATAAAAATAGGATGGAACAACAGATTGTGTCAGATTATATCTACGAACAATTAGTGAAGCATACCGATACGATAACCATAGGAAAACTGCATACACGCTCTGCAGGCAAGCTGGCTCATCTATGCCGAACCTTTCATTTCCAACTCTCCTCTACGGAGAAGATGGCGGCTTTATTACTGGATATGCATCCTACACCTGCTGTTTGCGGATGGCCTAAACGAGAGGTGCTGGATTTCTTAACCAAATCGGAAGGGTATGATAGAGGATATTATGCGGGCTTTGTGGGATGGCTAGATGGTATAGATAATACGCATCTCTTTGTGAATTTACGTTGTGCGCAATTGGATGAAGAGGGTGCTACTTTATATGCTGGAGGTGGTATCTTATCCTCCTCTAAAGTAAACGAGGAGTGGCAGGAGACTGAAAATAAAATGCTTACTATAAAAAATATACTGAGAGAAAAATGTACGCTAATAAAAGAAATAATTTACAGTTAGCAGCACTCTTACTCAAACATGAGATTCGAGAGGTTGTGACTTGTCCTGGATCACGTAATGCACCATTGGTACATACGTTTGCAGCACATCCCGATTTTCATTGTTATAAAGTGACCGATGAGCGAAGCGCTGGTTTTTTTGCTATTGGACGAATAATGCAGACCCATCGCCCTGTTGCGGTTTGTTGTACCTCAGGGTCGGCTTTACTGAATATCATACCTGCTGTGGCTGAGGCTTTTTATCAGCAATTGCCACTTGTGGTTATCTCTGCGGATAGACCACCTCAATGGATAGGGCAGATGGATGGACAAACGTTAATGCAGCCAGATGCATTAGCCTCACTAGTAAAGAAAACGGTGCAGTTGCCAGAACCAACGACACAGGAGGAGGAGTGGTATTGCAACCGTCTAATTAATGAGGCTTTGTTGGCATTACATCTAAGTGGAGAGGGGCCTGTACATATTAATGTGCCTATTAGTGAACCGTTGTTTGATTTTTCTGCAACCGCCTTACCCGATGAACGTGTTATCTCACACCTACAGCTAACCAATCGAATAACGGCTACCAACCAAGTGGAACGGTTGTTATGCGAACATAAAGAGAAATTTTCTTCCGCGATGCTGATTGTTGGGCAAGAGGCTTTTCAGTGCCTATCTGCTCGTGACCTAAATGCTCTGCGCGCCAAAAATATTGTGGTATTAACGGAGCATCTATCTAATATAACCACATTGAACACACATTGTATCACGTGCTTCGATGCTATTATCTATGCTGCCTCAGAGGAGAAGCAGCAAGCTTTAGTGCCTGACTTACTTTTTACAGTGGGTGGACATATCGTTTCTAAACGATTGAAGAGATTGCTCCGGAAGATACAACCTAAGGTGCATCTACATTTCTCACTAACCGACCAAACACCCGATCTTTATCAATGTTTGACTGCTGTGGTAACGGCCACAACGCAACAGGCCATTGACTTTATGGCTTCTTCTATGAAATGTTTCATGGAAGATGTTTCTTATCTACGTTTGTGGGAGGGATGGCAGGAGCAAATAATGAAATCGCACGATTCTTTTACTCCACAAGTATGGAGCGATTGGTTGGTCTTTAGACAATTTTTTGCAGGAATGCCGCAACACTCGGCACTGCATCTAGCTAATAGCAGTGCCGTTCGTCTAGCTCAGTTTTTCTCGTTACCATCTGCTACTAAGGTGTATGTTAACCGAGGTGTTAATGGTATTGAGGGTTCTCTCTCTACGGCAGTAGGATATGCTGCTGCAGCTCAACAGCTCACCTTTATGGTGATAGGCGATTTGAGCTTTTTTTATGATCAAAATGCATTGTGGAATGCGCATGTTAATAAGGGATTGCGTGTACTGCTGGTGAACAATGGTGGGGGACAGATTTTTACTACGTTGCCGCATGCAACTAACTCGCCCTATCTGCATGAATATATTGCCGGTGAACATTCTACAACGGCTCAAGGCATTGTGGAGGCTTATCATTGTTCCTATTTATTGGCAACTACAGAAGAAGAACTTAACGCTGCATTGCCAACCTTCTTTTCTGATGCAAGCGAACGGGCTATTGTGCTCGAAGTACATACGGATAAGATAAACAACGAAGCGACTTTACAGACTTATTATAAATGGTTAAAAACAAAAATATAGATATGCAGCAAAGAGAATGGACTCCTATAAGAGAGTATAAAGAGATCTTATTTGAATACTATAATGGCATAGCAAAGATAACGATTAACAGAGAACGTTATAGAAATGCTTTTACACCTACTACTACTACAGAGATTAGTGATGCACTTTATATTTGTAGAGAACAACAAGATATTCGCGTTGTGGTACTTACCGGTGCTGGAGATAAAGCGTTCTGTGCTGGAGGCGATATGCATGTAAAGGGACGTGGTGGATATGTAGGTACCGATGGTGTTCCTCGTTTGAATGTTTTGGATGTACAACGACAGATACGCTCCATTCCAAAACCTGTGGTGGCGATGGTTAATGGTTTTGCTATTGGTGGAGGACATGTGTTGCATGTGGTATGTGACCTCTCCATTGCTTCGGAGAATGCTATCTTTGGGCAAACAGGTCCTAAGGTTGGTAGCTTTGATGCTGGCTTTGGCTCCTCTTATTTAGCACGTATCGTAGGACAGAAGAAAGCTCGTGAAATCTGGTTCTTATGTAAACAATATTCAGCACAAGAGGCTCTCGATATGGGACTGGTAAATAAAGTGGTGCCACTTGACCAATTAGAAGATGAGGTGGTAGACTGGGCAGAGACGATGATGGAACATAGTCCGATGGCATTACGTATGATAAAGGCCGGTCTTAATGCTGAGTTAGATGGCCAGGCTGGTATTCAAGAATTGGCTGGTGATGCTACAATGCTTTATTATATGACCGATGAGGCGCAAGAGGGTGGCAAAGCTTTCTTGGAGAAACGAAAACCTAATTTTGACCAATATCCTAAATTCCCTTAAAACATAGACCTTTGTATTACACGATTAGAATAGTAGCTAAAACATTACATTTTAAACAACCCGCGGGTACATCTCGTGGTATCTATACGCATCGAAAGGTGTGGTACCTATTGGTTGAAGATGACCAAAAGAATATTGGGGTGGGTGAGTGTGCACCACTCCCTCTATTGAGTTGTGACGATTTACCTACCTATGAGGAGGTTTTGTATAACTGTTGTAAACAATTGGCCTTGACAGGTCAGGTGGATAGGGAGGCCTTGGAGGTCTATCCCTCTATCTTAATGGGTATCGAGACTGCTTTGCAACATCTTCAACAGTTACAACAAAGGGCATTAACTCTTTGGGACTCTCCTTTTAGTCGTTCTAAAACGGGTATCTATATTAATGGATTGATATGGATGGGTAATTACGAAACCATGAAACAGCGGATTGAAGAGAAAATGGAAGCTGGTTTTCATTACATTAAGCTAAAGATTGGTGCTATCGACTTTCAACAGGAACTACGTCTCTTGGAGCTGATTCGTACACATTTTACGCCCTCTCAAATAGAACTACGTGTAGACGCCAATGGTGCTTTTTCACCAGCAGAGGCGAAGAGCCGTTTGCAGGCGTTAGCGCAGTTTTCTATTCATTCGATAGAACAACCGATTGCTGCTGGACAGTGGGAGGAGATGGCTGAGTTATGTGCTACCACATCTCTGCCGATTGCTTTGGATGAGGAACTGATAGGTATTCATGGGTATGCGCAGAAAAAGAGGTTATTACAGCTGATTGCTCCTCAATATATTATAATAAAACCGACTTTACATGGTTCTTTTTATGGGGCTAAACAATGGATAGATTTAGCAAAAAAACAAGCTATCCCTTATTGGGTTACCTCTGCTTTAGAATCGAATGTGGGTTTAAATGCTATTGCTCAATGGTGTGCAACGATGCCTTCTAACCTACCACAGGGATTGGGTACTGGCTTGCTCTTTACGGATAATATTGAGATGCTACTTACTATTAGAGGAGAGCAACTTTACTATACAGCAACTAGACCTATCGATGTAGTGAAACAGGTGTTAACAGCTGCCGATTCTATTTCTATTGTTAACTAGAAACAACAAAATGTCTATACAAGAACAACGCCTGCTTATAGGCGACCGTTATTACGATAAAACGAACTTAGAAGAACTCTTGAAACTCTCACTGCCCATGGCAAAGGAGCTCTATTCTTTTATGAAAGAATGGATGAGTGATGACCGGTATGTAAGGGTACAGACTTCTGGTTCAACGGGTACACCTAAACAGCTCCGTGTAGAAAAGAGCAGGATGATGGAGAGTGCACGACGTACCTGTTCTTTTTTGCAGTTGTCAAAAGGAGATGCAGCGCTACTTTGTTTGCCTCTTGCTTATATTGCTGGTAAGATGATGGTGGTACGTGCTTTGGTTGGTCAGTTACGTTTGGTTTTAGTCACTCCTTCTGGCTCTCCTTTAGAAGGAATAGATGAACCAATTGATTTTGCTGCCATGATTCCTTTACAAGTGTATAATGCTTTGCAAGATAGTGTGAACTGTGAACGTCTGCAGCAGATAAAACAACTTATTATTGGTGGTGGAGCTATTGATGCTGTTTTGGAAGAGCAATTATATCTTTTCCCTAGAGCGGTTTGGTCTACCTATGGTATGACCGAGACCCTTTCTCATATAGCTCTCAGACGATTAAATGGCGATGAGGCTACTGCTTTTTATCGACCAATGAAAGATGTCACTTTGTTGCAAGCTGCAGATGGCAGTCTTATCATTGATGCACCTGCTATTGTAAAACAGAGACTGTTTACTAACGATTTGGTACTGTTAAACGAGGATCAATCCTTTCAGATACTTGGTAGAAAAGATACAGTGATAAATACAGGAGGGGTAAAGGTTCAAATGGAATTGGTGGAACAAAAATTACAGCAGCTTCTTTGTATGCCTTTTCAAGTTACTGCTGTGCAACATCCTAAGTTTGGTGAGTTAGTAGTACTTTTGTTGCGGGCATCACTCTCTCAAAAGCAAATGGATGAGTTGAGTAAGATCAGTTCGGCTGTTTTAACGCGCTATGAATGTCCTAAACGTTTATACGAGGTGGATGCATTACCAATAACTGAAAACGGAAAGCCTGACCGTTTGGCTGCCAAGAAACTAGCCACTATTTTATTCCAATCGGAAGAGGAGCAACAATCGAATTAAGATGGGCTAACAACAGTTCTTTTTATTGGTGTCTTTTAACTCCGTAAAGAAATCGGCAAAGAGTTGTTGTGCTTTTTTCCAATTCTCTCTATTTATACAATAGCGTACTTTGGGTGCTTCAATGGTTCCTTGAATAAGTTCTGCATCTTTCAATTCTTTTAAATGTTGTGATACCGTTGCTTTGGCAATGGGAAGAACATTAAAGATATCACCAAAAAAACAACTCTCTTGTTTTGCTAGGAAGAGAAGAATAGAGATGCGAGTTGGGTTACCCATGGCTTTTGCAAATCGTGCTACTTGTTGGTCGTTAGTCATGACCTTTTTTTCTTTAGATTTATCCATTTTTCTCTATTTGAAACTGATTTGGAACTGTTTTTTTGGTATGGGGAGATTGTGAAATATAGTAGAGCTTATTCGAAACTTCTTAGGAGTTGAATCTCCTCTTTCCAACGCGAAGAATCGGGTGTTTCAAGAATAATGGGCAGGTCATTAAAACGCTCATCTTTCATAAAACGCTTGAAAAAAGCCATCCCAATAAAACCATCTCCTAAACTATCGTGACGATCCACTTTGCTACCTAGTGGCTTTTTGGAATCGTTCAAGTGGATAGCACGTAAATATTGAAAACCAACCTCTTTTTCAAAAGTGTCGAAGGTTTCGTCATAGGCTGTAATCAAATCGTATCCCGCTGTAAAGGTATGACAAGTATCAATGCATACACCTACGCGACTCTTATCTTCTACGCGAGATAGGATATAGCCTAATTGTTCAAAAGTAAAGCCTAGATTACTTCCTTGGCCAGCTGTATTCTCAATAACAGCTGTTACACCTGTTGTTTGTTCAAGGGCTTTGTTAATGGAATCTGCTATTCGCTCTAAACACGCTTCGGTTGTTATTTGGCGCAGGTGACTGCCAGGATGAAAGTTTAGTAGGCGTAGACCTAGTTGCTCACATCGTTGCATCTCATCTAAAAATGCAGTTCTGCTTTGTGCTAATTTCTCCTCTTCTGGATGGCCTAGATTAATCAGATAGCTGTCATGTGGAAGAATATGGTCACTGCTTATTTGATAAGCTGCACAACGTTCTTTAAAGAGCTGGATGCTTTTTTTTGTTAATGGACTCGATGTCCAACGTCGCTGGTTGCGTGTGAAAAACGCAAAAGCATTTGCCCCTATTGCTTTGGCATTTTCTGGTGCTAATTCTACGCCTCCACTGGAGGATACATGTGCTCCGATATATTTCATAGGATACTTATTTTTTCTTGTTTTGTTTTTTCTTCTTTAGTAAAAAGTAGAGGAGAGATAGGCCTACAATAGCTGCAATAACATAACCTATCTCATGACTGTAGGTCATGGCAGCTTGTGTAACCTTCTCGCGTGAATCGATACTCTCTATGGTAGAAAGGTAGTAACCAATACCTACTAATATAGTATTCCAGATGGCTGCACCAAGTGTGGTATAGAGCAAAAAAGAGGAGAGTTTCATGCGTGATAAACCAGCTGGAATAGAGATGAGTTGACGAACAGCGGGTACAAGTCGACCTATAAAAGTGGAGATAGCTCCATGTTTTTCAAAATAAACCTCAGAATCTTCCACCTTCTTTTTTGTGATAAGTAGTAGATGTCCAAAGCGGGAATCGGCTATCTTATAAATAAGTGGTCTACCTAAATAACGTGCTAAATAGTAGTTGATAATAGCACCTAAGTCAGCTCCTAGCGTACCTGCTAGAATAACGAGAAAGATATTCAGATTTCCTTCAGTGGCAGCCAACCAAGCTGCAGGTGGCATAACCAATTCGGATGGAAAGGGTATAAAAGAGCTTTCAATGGCCATCAATAGGAAAATAACCCAATAGTTGAGTTGGTCTAATAACACGTCTAGCATGGTCTTTTTTTTAAGTGTTTAGTTTCTCTAGTATATCATGTACAATCTTTTTCATCTCGATATCGGAATGATTCAACTCCGTTATAATCTCCTCAAATTCTGCTGGCTTGTTCTGTATAAAGGTTTGTATCGGTTCTTTATTTCCACAACAATAAGCGGAAATAGCCAATAGAAGAAGGGTATGTGGTGTGGGTTCCACTCCTTTATTGGATTCTAGATAAGCTGTGAGCCCATCAAAATCGTTAAATAGAAGATAAAGCACACTCACATTAGCCATCGTTTCATCGTCTTTGGTATCAAAAGTGATGAGCTCCTGTAATAAAAGATGAGCTTGTTCTCTCTCTCCCAATCGGAAAAGATAGATTGCTTTTTTAGCAAGGAAAAGTGAATTAGCTAGGATCTGTCTTTTCTCTAAGAATAACACATTGTGATTGATGTAATGAAAAGCTTTTCTAAAATCGCCCAAGGCTTCATAACACAACGCTATTTCTGTGAAACAGTTGCAATAACTGATGATTTGAAAAGCTTTTATATCCTCCTCTTTTCCATGATATTCTATCGATAACTTATTATATTTTATCGATTTTTCATACTCCTCTAGCTCTTTATAGATAAGCGCTATATTCGTATAGATTCTCAGCTTATTCTTATTGTTAGGTAAGCAATCCATAAAGTTTTCTAATGCCTTTTCTGAATTGCCTAGATTATGGTAACCCTCTGCCTTTAATTCAAGAGCTTCTGTGTTTTTTGGATCAATAGCTAGCACAAAATTGGCTGCATCAATAGAGAGCTGATACTCTTGTGAGATGTAATAAAGGTAGCTTAATTCTCGCCACGCTACCTCTGAATAGGGATTATGGTCAATCAACTTATTTAGATAAGCTATTGCCGTTTCTCCTTCATCATTGATGAAGTAGCAGTAGATTAAATTATGTAATTCATTGGTGTAGAGATGATAATTCTTTACTGTTAATACCTTTAAATTATATGTAATAGCTTTTTTAGTCTCATTCTCACTCATTAGCATTTTACTGAGAATAAGAGTGACCTCTTTTACGCGTTCACACGTGGCTAACAGTTCTTTTATCTTACTCTCTGCCTCTTCTTGTAGGTCGTTTCGTATAAGAAAGCGTATGTTAAGAATGGAAATGTTAGGGGATTGCTCTTCTTGAATTTTACTAAACTCTTTTTCCGCTTCTTTATCTTTATGTAGATTTAAAAGCGTATTAGTAGTCGCAACGACAATCTCAACGGAAGTAGGATAGAAAACCTTAGCATTGTCTGTAGCACGTAGTGCCTTATTGAATTCATTTACTGAATTATAATAAGATATAATGTCTAGGTATTCCTCTTCGTCAAAAAAAGGGACTGTCTTATCGTTTAAACTTTCTTCGTAGTTTTCTATAAAATTATCTTCCACGATACAATTTATTTAATTGTTATTTTTTATTTATTTTCCCCCAAGAATCTCTTAAGGAAACGGTTCTGTTAAATATTAGGTGATTTTCTGTACTCTCTTTATCTATGTTAAAATAGCCAATACGTTGGAACTGTAGATAGTCGAGAACGTGCAATGTTTTTGCAAATTTCTCAATATAACAGTTAGATAGTACCTGAAGTGAATTAGGGTTCATTAGTTCTCTAAAGTCGCTGTCTACTGAATTTGGATTCTCAATGCTAAACAGACGGTCATATAAACGTACCTCGGCTGGTAAGCAATGATTGCAACTTAACCAGTGCAACGTTCCTTTTACTTTCCTGTTACAAGATGGCATACCAC
>JAQWAN010000059.1 GCA_028707655.1 Bacteroidaceae bacterium | reverse complement strand
CTCAGGAAATTTGTATCTGCGTTACCTAAAACAAATAAACCAAATGACTTCTTTAATTGAGCAAGACCTTGAAAAATCAATTAAAAACAAGGAATTGAATAAATTACTGAAAATGGAAAAATGTTTGGTTTACTTTATTACCTCAATAAAAGCAAACGAAATCGTTTTGGCAAGACTTCGTAATTCAAAAAAGATAACAACCGAAATCAATGAAGACTTATTGGAGGACGCATTTATTGAAAATAAACAAGCTCTTGAAATGGCACAGATTTACTCGGACATTCAAAGCGGGATGATGGATGCCTTTGCTTCGGTAATCTCAAATAATTTGAATGTTGTAATGAAACAATTGACTCTTATCTCAATAATTTTAATGATTCCGACTTTGATAGCAAGCATTTTCGGAATGAATGTTCCTAATTTTATGGAAAACTCTTCATGGGCAATGCCAGCAATTATTACAGGTTCATTGATTTTATCTTTTCTTGGGGTAATAATATTTAGAAAAAGACAGTGGTTTTAAATTATCGAGTAAATTAAATTATCGAGTAAATGGACATTATACAATCAATAATTTTAGCAATTATAGAAGGGGTGACAGAGTTTTTGCCAATTTCTTCAACGGGACACATGATATTGACTTCATATGCAATGAAAATTCACGAAAATGAATTTGTTAAAACCTTCGAAGTTGCTATTCAATTAGGAGCAATAATGGCAATTGCAATAATGTATATAAAACGGTTTTTGCAAAGTTTTGATATTTATTTGAAACTTGCCATTGCTTTTGTTCCAACGGCAATAGTGGGTTTTTGGGCGTATGATTTTATTAAGACCTATTTGTTTAATCCTATGGTTGTTTCTATTTCTTTAGTAATTGGTGGAGTTGTGTTAATATTGATTGACAAAAAAGTTATTCAACAGCAACGGCAAGTAGAATCATTAGAAAAAATCCCAATAAAAAATGCTTTTTTTATTGGACTAATTCAATGTTTATCAATGATTCCGGGAACTTCAAGAGCAGCAGCAACAATTGTAGGTGGAGTTTTTAACAAACTTGACAAAAAACAAGCAACAGAATTTTCTTTTTTACTGGCAATTCCAACAATGTTTGCCGCAACTGGATACGATTTATTTAAAACCAATATTGAATTTACATCTCAAGAAATTCAAATGCTTTTAATTGGACTTGGTTTTGCATTTATAAGTGCTTGGTTTGCAGTCAGATTATTTCTGAAGATAGTTGAAAGATATGGATTTAAACATTTTGGGTATTATCGAATTATATTAGGAATTTTATTTTTGATTGTCATGACCTAATAAGCCCAGTGGCTAACATTTTGTATAAGTAATGGCAGGGAAAGTGCTAAATATCAAGGTTTGTAGCCCGCTCAAACTGCGTAGCGGTTTGACAGGAAACGGCCACGCAATCTGCCACTACTCATACAATTTACCGTTGTGCGGCATGCAAAGAAACCGAATTGCAATATGAGAGCATTGATTTTAATTGACATACAAAACGGACTGACAAAAAAGAAGATTCTGCATAATGAGACTGTTTTTCTTGATTCAGTAAATTCTGCAATTAAAGCATATCGTGATTCGAATTTTAAAATCATTTTTGTACAGCATAATAATAACCAACTCAAAAAAGGTTCTTCAGCTTGGGAAATAGACAGCCGGATTGATAAACAGGAAAACGATTCTGTGATTCAGAAAAAACATGGAAACACATTTCAAGATACGGACCTGAAAACAACTCTTGCTGATTTTGAGATTAATTCAATAACTGTTGGTGGATTAGTAAGTCATGGGTGTGTCAATGCTACTTGTTTGGGAGGATTATCAGAGGGATTTGAAATAAGTTTGTTAAAAAATGGACATACAAATTGGAACAAAGATGCTGAGACCAAAATATTGGAAACAGAGAGGGAATTAATCAAAAACGGAGTGATAATTATGGAAATTGTAAATTCCTCGGTTGATTCTGATTCGAATAAATCTCTCAACGACATGACAATTGCAGAATTAGGAAAACTTTTTCCAATTATCATATCGGAGTATTTGGATAAATGGGCTGATTTGTACAAGTACGAGGCTAATTTAATCACGGATTCATTTTTACAAACTGAGATTTTGAAAATTGACCATATTGGCAGTACTGCAATTCCTGGATTAAAAGCTAAACCAACGATTGATATATTGTTGCAGATTTCAGAACAGACTGATATTCAAAAACTAAAGGATACATTTAAATCACTGGGATACTTAATCAATGAACATCCAGAAAATCCTGCACCACACATGACTTTTGTAAAGGGTTATACAGCACAAGGATTTAAAGGTCAAGCATATCATGTTCACATTAGATACATTGGAGACTGGGATGAAGTAAGGTTTAGGGACTATCTGATTAAAAATAAAGCGATTGCAAAAGAATATGAGACATTGAAGTTGGAACTTGCTGATAAATATCCAAATGATAGAGAAGCATATACCGATTCAAAAACGGAATGGATTGAAAAAATTAATAACTTGACACGAAAACAAAGCACGACCGCACAACAATGTGTATAGTGCATGCGGGTTTCAGAGGTTTTCGAGCGTTTGTGGCTCGTAAAAAAGTCGGTGTAAACTGATAGGTTTTTCCTTCGTAATCCCGCACGACACCATACACTCAACGTTATGGGAAATAAATAAAACAACATTTAAAAATATGAGTTCTTGGTTTAAAAAATATGATATATATAACATACAGAATATACCTTTATTAAGAGAATATTATAGAAAAAGAGTGATTTCTCCTTGCGTTTCTCCGTTATATTATATCTTATTTTTCTATTAAACTTCCGACTTTGGAGGAATTCTTTTCCCCTTACGGGGGCAAGGTTCTTTGGTGTATAAACGGAGTTTGTCGGACAAAGACACACCTTGCCAGATGCAGAAATTGGAATTTAGTATTAGCCTTATTGAGCCTACAAACAGACAATTCTGCTTGTAGGCTTGTAGTCTTGGTTGTCTGTATAAGATATAAGTTTTCTAAAGTTTTCGATAGGAAGTCCTTGTTATACTTTTTACGTTATGTGCCCTAGATTAGGGTGAAGTACGTTTTCTCCGATCACATATACACAAAAAAATCCCTGACAACTTGTGGTTATCAGGGATTTTCGCTTGCTCTTTAAAAGTGGTGCCACCAGGAATCGAACCGGGGACACAAGGATTTTCAGTCCTATGCTCTACCAACTGAGCTATGGCACCTTTTGAATTGCGATTGCAAAGGTAGTTACTTTTTTTTATTTCACAAATATTTCTCTCTTTTTTTCTATTACTTTTCCCATTGTCGAAAAAAAAACATAATTTTGTGAACAGTTATTGTACGGAATGTAGCGCAGTTGGTAGCGTACTACGTTCGGGACGTAGGGGTCGGGCGTTCGAATCGCCCCATTCCGACTGAGGGGATGTTTTTTTGCAACACCCCCTTTTCTATGGTTTATTAATCCAAATTCCCTGTTTCGAAAACTATGATGAATATAAATAAAGATAGATATGCTTATCTACGGGTACTTCTTTTGTTAACATTGCCGTTGTGCCTACTCACACTCTATTCGTTTGTGGAACGTGAGGTGCAGATTGGTGGCGTTGTTTTAGAAAAGACGGCTATTAAGGAATCGCTTACCATGTATCTAGAAAAGACAATTGATGTCGATTCTTTTAAGGTGGATAGTGTTGCTGCCGACTCGTTATTAAAAGATACGGTGAAACAGGTGGTGATGGATACTACGGCGCAGCGTATTTTGTTCTTTGGCGATTCAATGGTGGAGGGACTCTCTCGCAGGATGCGTCAATACGCTAAGGAAAATAACCACGACCTACTTAATGTGATATGGTATAGCTCTTCTACTAAATGGTGGGCACAGAGTGATACACTAGAGCACTTCTTACGCAAAGAGAAACCAACTTTTATTATGATTACACTGGGTGGTAACGAGCTTTTTGTAAGAGACTTGGCTAAACGAGAAAAATATATTAAAAATATTCTTTCCCGCATTGGCGATTTGCCTTATGTGTGGATTGGACCTCCTAACTGGAAAAAAGACACGGGTATCTGCGATCTCTTTCGTAAATATGCGGGAGAAGATCGCTATTTTAATTCGGAGAGACTCTCCTTTAGACGCGGAAGCGACCATGTGCATCCCACTTTTTCATCGGCTGCGGAGTGGATGGATAGTGTAGCGGTATGGATGGAAACAAAGAGTCGCTATCCTATTCGTATGCATCTACCCCAGACAGCTAAAAAGGCTGGACATACGGCTGTGCTACAACCGTTGCGATAGTTTTTTTATAAATACTTTATTTTACACCTATGGATATTTTACAATCAATCTATTCCGCTATTGTTCATTTTTTAGGACACCAACCTGGCGAACCACTCCTCTTTTTCTCGGGTGCGTTTTGGTTGCTCTTTATCCTTTTCTTAGCTGGATATGCCATGATCTACAAAAAGAATAGATGGATGTTACCCTATGTGGTACTTTTTAATCTTTTCTTTTATTACAAAACGAATGGTGTTCTGGTACTGCTGTTAGTGGCTACCGCTGTGATGGGGTGGTGGATTGCTTTACAGATGAAGCAAACAGCCGATCAGCGCAAACGAAAGATCTTAATGCTAGTGGCTGTCTCCATCAACATTGGGGTGCTGGGCTATTTTAAATATGCTGGCTTTTTTGCGGATTCGTTTAACACATTGCTGGGTACTAATTTTGCATTTGGAAAAATATTCTTACCCGTAGGTATCTCTTTCTATACGTTCCAAAGTATTAGTTATATAGTAGATGTTTACAAGAAACGGATGGAAGCTTCTACGGCTTTTTTACCCTATTTGTTTTACCTTACTTTCTTTCCGCTTATTCTGTCGGGACCGATTGTAAGAGCACCTCATTTCTTTCCTCAGCTAAAGGAGCGTCCTGCTCCTATCAATAGGATGCTTTATCTCGGTCTTTGGCTCATTATCTTGGGATTACTAAAAAAAGTGATGCTAGCCGATTATTTGGCTCAATTTAATAACCTTGCGTTAGATACACCCACGCAATATAGTGGTTTTGAAGTGTTGATGGGTGCGATGGGCTATTCTATGCAGATCTATCTCGATTTCTCGGGATATAGTGATATTGCCATCGGACTTGGGGCCTTGTTGGGCTTCGATTTGGGGGAGAACTTTCGATTCCCTTATCGGGCTACCAATCTAACCGATTTCTGGCGTAGATGGCATATCTCACT
Source organism: Bacteroidaceae bacterium (assembly GCA_028707655.1). Taxonomy (GTDB): domain Bacteria; phylum Bacteroidota; class Bacteroidia; order Bacteroidales; family Bacteroidaceae; genus JAQWAN01. Next base: position 4,033 of record JAQWAN010000059.1, on the reverse strand, counting down.
GTCTACCTGGTTGCGCGATTATATCTATATCCCCTTGGGTGGTAACCGAAAAGGAAAGAATAGACAATACCTAAACAACATGGTTACGATGCTTATAGGTGGCTTATGGCATGGCGCATCGTGGATGTTTGTCTGTTGGGGCGCCCTGCATGGGGCTGGCTTGGTGCTGCATAAGATGTCGCTACCTTGGCTCAATAGATTACCCAACACATGGGTGGTAAAACTAATGACGTGGATGGTCTTTTACCTGTTTGTGTTAGTTACTTGGGTGTTCTTCCGCTGTACTTCTATGGAGATTTGTGGAGAGGTGTTTACCCGTATGTTTACGCAGGTGGATTGGGCTTATTTACCCGTCTTTGTTACGGTGCGTTTAGGCTGGAGTATAGCGTTTGTAGCAGCTTTCTTGGGTAGTGTGGCTATTTCTCCTCGTTGGTATGCGCGTATGCAAGAGTGGTTTATTGCTGCACCTTGGTGGGTGAAACTGGTGCTGTTTACAGTTGTTATACAGACTGTGGTACAGTTACAAACGAGTAATGTACAGCCTTTCTTATATTATCAGTTCTAACGGATGCTCCAAAAAAAAGCGCACTAAGTAGTTACACTTAGTACGCTTCTGACGATTATTGATCTGTATTAGCTAAAGTTCCTTTTCTTGAATAAGGTATTCTGCTATCTGAACAGCATTTAATGCTGCTCCTTTTTTTATTTGATCGCCTACTAGCCAGAAAGAGAGACCATTCTCGTTGGTAAGGTCTTTACGAAGACGTCCTACATAAACATCATCTTTTCCTGCTAGATAAAGTGGCATAGGATATTCTTGCTTGGCTGGATTGTCCATAACGGTTAAACCTGGACTCTTCTCAAAGGAGGCACGGGCCTCTGCTATCTCTATTGGTCGCTCTGTCTCTACCCAAATGCTCTCTGAATGGGAGCGTAGCGCAGGTACACGTACACAGGTGGCACTTGTCTTTACATCTGAATGCATTATCTTTTGGGTCTCATTAAACATCTTCATCTCCTCTTTGGTGTATCCATTATCGGTGAAACTGTCTACCTGAGGAATCAAGTTGAAAGCTAATTGATAGGCAAACTTATTTACTACAACGGGCTCGTTAGCCAAGACCTGTTTAGATTGGTCATAAAGTTCCTGCATAGCTGCTGCACCAGCACCACTAGCGGCTTGATAGGTGGCTACGTGCACACGTTTAATATGCGAAAGATTTTCAATAGCTTGTAGAGCTACTACCATTTGTATGGTGGTACAGTTGGGATTGGCTATGATGCCACGAGGATGTTTTTTTGCATCGGATGCGTTTACCTCGGGAACCACCAATGGAATATCATTCTCCATGCGGAAGGCGCTAGAGTTGTCAATCATTAGGGTGCCGTGTTTCGTGATAGTCTCTGCAAATGCTACCGAGGTGCCACCGCCTGCGGAGGTAAACGCTAGGTCAATTCCTTTAAAATCGTCGTTGTGTTTGAGCTCTTTGACTGTTATTTCTTTGCCTTTAAATGTATACTTTGTCCCTGCACTACGTGAGGAACCAAATAAATACAAGGAATCAATGGGGAAATTTCTCTCGGCTAATACGCGTAAGAATTCCTGACCTACTGCGCCGCTAGCACCAACAATTGCTACTTTCATCTTTTTCTTTCGTTTCTTTGTTAATAATGCATAAATTCCGTATCTTTACACTATGCTGTGTATTTGTGCAAATTTAGAATAAAATGTAATACAATCGACCTGTTTTATGAGAAAAATTACACTTATTTTACTTGTCCTACTCACTATTTCCTGTTTTGCCCAAGTAAAGGACGATTTTGAAGACGGCGAGTTCTTGACAAACCCCACATGGACGGGGGATAAATTAAATTTTATAGTGAATCGTTGGAGTTGTTTACAGCTAAGTGATAAACGAGCTAAAGCGGCTCAAAGTGCGCTTTCTACCTCCTCTTATCTGACTGATAATGCGGTGTGGGAGGTTGATATAGGACTAAAATTTAATCCCTCTTCGCATAATTTTGCTGATTTTTATCTGCTGTCGGACCAACAAGATTTACAACAGACGCAAAATGGCTATTTTCTCCGCTTAGGGGCCAACAACGATCAAATTCAATTCTGTAAAATAGTGGACGGATCGATAGAGGTGCTTCCACTTACTAATCAAGAACGATTGCTCGATGCTACGAGTTCTTATTTCCGCTTACGCGTGATTCGTTATCACCAGAAATGGTATCTCTTCTATCGACAAATAGATGCGACTTCTTTTACAAAACTTGGATCTATACAAGAAAATAGCGTTATGTGTGCAACCACTAACTTGGGGATTTGCTGTACCTATACGGCTAGTAGATGCAGTAAGTTTGTATTGGATAATCTCTGGGTGGCGCCACTTACGGATAGACCGGATATTGATTTGGAGGCGCTTGGTCAGGATACGGAGCAGCCCGAGGATCCAAACAGCAATGACCCTGACGATTCTACGGATCCAGATACGCCTACAGAACCGGACACACCAGATATTATTGACCCATCGGACCATGAACCGCCTAATATAGTACAAATTGTTCCTACATCTAATGCTACTGTTCGTGTGCTTTTTGATGAGCCCGTTAGTAGTAAGGAGGGTTCTTTTATATTGGAGGAGCATTATCTACCTACAAAATGTGTGCGCACAGCCGATAAATGTGGGTTGGAACTTTCGTATGCCATCTCTTTTGAACAGGGAAAACGCTATTCGCTGCATTTACAAAAGGTACAAGATGTTGCGGGAAATAGTATGGAGGAGTCGTGGGTGGAGTTTGTCTACCACGATGCTCAACTGCAAAACATACCCTTCGGGGCGGTTGTCTTTAGTGAGATTATGGCTAATCCAAAGGGAATGGTCGATTATCCTGCAGTGGAATTTGTGGAGCTATATAATCGATCGGATGAGGCTATCGATTTGACGGATTGGCAATTTTGTTATGCCGATAAGTCGTATACTATTCCTACTTTTCTATTGCCTTCGCATCAATATGTGGTGCTCTGCCACGAAAAGTGGGCGGAGAAATGGAAGGATACCGATTGTACACCTCTGGCGCTTCCCTCTTTTCCTGTATTGGCTAATGCTGGCAAGATGCTTAGTCTGAAGGATGCACAAGAGCAGGTGATTGCTTGGGTGCATTATCAAGAGGATTGGTATGGCGACTTGTTTAAGTCAAAAGGTGGGTTCTCCTTAGAGTGTATCGATCTGCATAATCTTTCTGGCAGCAAGGAGAATTGGTGTGGATCGACCGCTCCTGAGGGAGCTACACCTGGTAAACAGAATGCTGTGTATGGTGTATGCGATGCTACTACACAAGCGGAGGTGACCTACCTCTATTTATCTGCTCCTGATACCTTATCGCTTTTTTTCTCGCAGCCTATGGATCCTGTTTCGTTGGAGCGTTGTGATGCTTATCTCTTTTCTACTGGGCATTTAGTGGTGACGAAAGCTTCGGCTGTCTATCCGATGTGTCAAGAGGTGCAGTTGCTCTTATCTGAAAAGGTGGCTCCTGCTACTGCAGTTGAATTGCATCTGTTGCATCTTAGAGACCTGGCTGGTGGAGAACTGGGGGGAGAAACCTGTTTCTCTATCGGTTTGGAGCAGGAGGCATTACCTGGAGAGGTGTTATTGAATGAAATTTTATTTAATCCGCCTTCAGGGGGCAGCGATTATATTGAGCTCTATAATACAACGGATAAATATATTGCTTTGCATCATTTGTTCTTCTCTACCAAAAAGGAAGAGGGCATCTACACCAAGGGAATTGCGTTGAGTAGTTGCCCACGTGTTTTCCCTCCACATAGTTATCTTTGTTTTTCTAAAGATGTGAATTGGATACGCTCTACTTACGATGCCAAGAGTAGTACGTTGATACAGTTGTCTACTTTTCCATCGATGGGGGATACCGAGGGGAATATCTATCTGTTTACCACAGGCGAGGAGGAGATTGATGCTTTATCTTATACCTACAAAATGCATTCTTCCCTCTTGACCAATAAGGAGGG
>JAQWAN010000058.1 GCA_028707655.1 Bacteroidaceae bacterium | reverse complement strand
CTATTTAGTGCATACTTTGGCTCCTTTTTCCATTGAGAAAAATCGCCTACAAGATAAATAGAAGTAGCATTTGGAGCCCACTCACGAAAGACCCATCCTGTCTCTGTACGATGTAGCCCGAAATATAAATAACCAGAAGAGAAATCAGTTAATTTGATTTTTCCCTCCTGAGTTAATGCATGTTCTTTGTCCATGGTATGTTGATATCGTCCAACAATAGCCTTCTCAAAAGGTTCCAACCACGGGTCCCGTTGTATTAAATCTAACATTTTATTTATTTTTCTATAGTTGTTTTTATTTATCTAGTCAAAGCTCTTAGGGTGTCAAAAAGAATTTCTTTTGTAAAGGGCTTCTCTATATAGGTATTAAAACCGCTCTTTAGAATTCTTTTCTCTGCCAATTGTGCATGTACGGTTAAGGCTATAAGCGGAACATCTGGAGCTATACTCCGTATGGCAGTTGCCGAATCGTAGCCATCTGATTTTGGTAATAACACATTCATCAGTACAATAGAGGGTTGTTCTTTTAAGAATAGAGAGACAGCCTCTTCGCCATCGCGCGCATATAATATCTTATACTCATCTTTCAATAAAGCCTGACATATCTTAAACGTAGACGCATCCTCATCTGCTATTAATAATATTTTTTCTCCTGCAACTTCATTCTCCTTTGTAGCGGGAGCAGCCGTTTTAGGCGATTCCTTAGGAAGAATATTAGCCATGTTTAATTCCGTAGCAATAGACAACGGAAGATAAAACCAGAATGTTGACCCCACACCAAACGTAGAATTCACACCAATCTCACCACCCATTTTTTCCACTATACTTTGGCAAATAGACAAACCCAATCCTGTGCCTTGTTGATTAGAATTTAGTTTAACAAACCGGTCAAACACCTGGTCTACCCTATCCTCTTTGATACCAATACCTGTATCCTCAACAAAAAAGCGAAGTCCCTCTTTAAAGGTCTCATAACCAATTTTAATGTGCCCCTGTTCAGTAAACTTTAGTGCATTTGTTATAAAGTTATTAAGTATCTGCGATAAACGGATCCATTCCGAATGTATCACACAAATATCTAATGGAATCGCGGATTGAATTTCTATATTGGGTTTGGTCTCTTGACAGCGGAAAGTAGTAGTCATTACAATCTCTCGAATCAGCTCATTTACATCAAAATCAGCATAACTAAAGTCTAACGTGTTGGCTTCAATTTTAGATAAATCTAGAATATCATTAATAAGCTGCAAGAGTAGATTATTATTTTTCTTAATAATATCTTTATAGCTCTCTTTTTCTGCATCATCTTGCGCAATAGCAAGCAATTCCGAGAAGCCAACAATGGCATTCAAAGGGGTACGAATCTCATGACTCATATTCGCTAGAAAAGCCGATTTAAGCTTATCCGAGCTTTCTGCCTTTTCTTTTTCTATCAATAATTCGTTTTGCGTTTCTTTTTGACTGGTGATATCAATGTTTACATAACTCAATTGGATAGTCCCATTATCTGGGTCAAACAACTGTTGTCCAATATGCATCTTTATCCAATGATACTTTCCATTAATCAACACACGAATATCTTTCTCAAAGGAGGGAACAGGTTGCTTCATCGCCTTCTCTTGATAAGCAATTAGCTCATCTCTATTTTCGGGATGCACCTGCCCATAGTGCGACAAGAGATAACGGATATCTCCACCACCATGTTCACCTAAATTACGAATAAAAGCATAGGTGATAATATCATCATCGCCCAGTAGGTTAATGGAACAAAAACCAACATTAGATACCGAAGATGCATACATTACCATCTTTTGGAAATTCTTATTCTTCCGTAGAGTGATATGTACTAAGGTGTTACTTACCCACAAAACAACGATGGATTTCACAGCGCCATCTGCATCTCTAAGATAATTTACAATAAAACGGAAATATCTATCGTCTCTAAAGCGCGTAGTAAAATAGGTTTTATTCAATTTAGAAAATTCATATTTCACCTCGTCAGACACAGGTATACCCTGTCGCATTAATTTCTTGTAAGATTCATTTACACATGGGTTATCAAAGATGTTGAGTTTTCCAACCAGTCCTCCCTTATCATCCACGCCCATATATTCTAAATAGCTATCATTCATCTCTGTGAGTATCCCCTCAGCATCAAAAATAGCACATCCTACTGGCAGATTCTCAAAAAGGAAAGAAAATTTCTGTATTTCATGTAGCGTCTTTTTCTCTAATGATTTCTCATTATTGATATCATTGGCAACCACCAACATCAAGTCTTTGTTATTAACGCGTATATATTTTCCGCCTAATCTAAAATTTGATTTTTCTAAACGATTAATAGAACGCAAGCTCATCTCTACATCGATATCCTTAAAATTAGACTTCGCCTCGATAGAGGAACTGATAAGATTACGAATGGAGCATTTACCACAATCCTTCGATTTTCCACATCCTCCATTTAGAGAGCTATTGGAGCAATTCAGCAGATCGCCAAACATCATAGGCTCCTTAGGGGCAGGCACATTCATCCTATCATAATAGTTGGTATCTAAGACATAGCAGTCTTTATCCAACAAGAATAAAAAATTGGGGGTAACAGACCATGTTAGGTCGTGCACAGACGTTTTAGCTTTTTTGCGCATAAAGTAAATAATCACCCACACAAGCAAAAGCGTCAACACAAGATGTACTCCTATGAAGATAAAAGAAGTAGAAATAGCCAGAAACAGTGTTGAAATAGTTAACATACTCCACCTAATTAGTTGATAATTGAATCAAATAGCATTGCCTACTAAGCCCAGTAATTAGGGCAAATTTAACATTTTTTTTTTACAAATACTCTATTCATAGAATTAATTTACTACATTTGCTCATAAATCAGATTATTCATTAACATACTATTTTCTTATGAAAAAATTAGTCTATTCACTACTTGCCGTATCTTTTTTATTTGGTGCGTGCAACACGAAACCTACTAACAGCTTTACTGTAGAGGGTATAACAGGATCGGCCATGAATGGAGATATCATTTATTTACAAAAAGAGGTGAACAAGAAATTGACATCCATTGATTCTACCTACGTAAAAGAAAACAAATTTACATTTAAAGGAGACGCTAGTCAGCCCGACCTTAGATTTATACTTCATAAAAAGGGAACAAGATCAGGCGTTGTTGCTTTCTTCACGGAAGCTGGTACTGTAAAGGTAGACCTAACAAGCGATCAACCAACTATTGGAGGTACTACTTCAAACACAGCTTTTCAACTTTTTCAAGATAGCGTAAGTACGCTGAGAAATAAGATGACTGCCTACATCGAGATGTACAAAAATACAGGTTCAACAGAAGAGCAAAAAGAGGAAGCTAAAAACGGTTTTAATAGCTTACAAGAAGAACATAGCAACTTTACTACACGTACTATCAAAAGCAACTTATCTAATATCCTTGGTGCTTTTCTTTTAGAGAGCAACTCGTATATTATGGAGAGTAACGAGATTGACAGCTTATTGCAAAAGATAGACCAACGTTTTCTTTCTAGACCAGGACTCGTTAAATTAGCAAAAAGAATTGAAGATACGAGAAAGACACAAGTAGGTCAGATGTTTAGCGATATTGTAGCCAATACACCGCAAGACAAAATGGATAGCTTATCTAACTACGCTGGAAAAGGCAACTACGTATTAGTAGATTTTTGGGCAAGCTGGTGTGGACCTTGTAGAGAAGAGATGCCTAATCTTGTAAACCTTTATAAGAAATATCACGCAAAAGGCTTCGAAGTTGTTGGTATATCCTTAGACCAAGAGAAAAAAAGTTGGGTGGATGGTCTGAAAAAACTTGAAATGACGTGGCCACAACTATCCGATTTAAAGGGTTGGGAATGTAAGGGAGCACAAACATATGGTGTACGTTCCATTCCACATACCGTTTTAATTAGTCCTGAAGGAAAAATTATCAAAAAGAACCTTAGAGGTGAAGAGTTAGAAAAAGAACTAGCAACACTCTATAAATAATATTATTATACCACTTATAGATCCTTCTATTCTATTTTTTTGAGTCAATCATTCTATAGAATAGAAGGTCTTTTTTGCTTAACCCCATCGTACTACAAGAATTAATTGTAAATTTGCACTTCACCCTTAATTGATAATTCATGGAAGAACTTATACAATTTACAACTGCTGAATATCTTTTACTAATTATATTAGCCACGCTATTTCTCATTCAGATTTGTTATAACTTTATTCTTTACGTTCAATTACATAGAGCCAACAAAAAAAGAAAAAAGGGAACAACCAAGAGATTAACCACAAGTCTAGCACCCGTTTCTGTCATTATCACCACCTCAGACGAGCCTACTTATTTACAGGAAAATCTACCCAAGATATTGGAACAAGATTATCCCGATTATGAGGTTATCGTTGTTAACGATGCTGCAAATGATAAAAGTACCGATATTCTAAAACGAATGGAGGAGAAATATCCACATCTATACCACACCTTTGTACCAGAATCGGCCCGTTATATGAGCCGGAAAAAATTGGCACAGACCATCGGTATTAAAGCCAGTAACAATGATTGGTTACTCTTCACGGAGATTAATTGCGTACCAAACAGTACACAGTGGATCCTAAAAATGGCGGAACATTTTACCGATACAACCGAAGTTGTTTTAGGATACAGCGGCTACAATAAGGGACAGGGATGGCAAGACCGTAAGATTCAATTTGACAACTTACTACACGCTATGCGCTATCTTGGTATGGCACATATTGGTTTTCCATTCATGGGTATAGGGCGTAACTTAGCCTACCGTAAATCGCTCTTTTTTAACACCAACTATTTTGCCTCTTTTATGCATCTCAAGAGAGGAGAAGATAATCTTTTCATTAACCGTATAGCTCGCCGTAAGAACACCGCTGTGGAAGCCTCCTACGAAGGAAGTGTTACCATTCAGCCCTATAGACATATCCGAGATTGGAAAGAAGAAAAACTTAACTATCTAGTCACCTCCTCTTTTTATAAAGGCATTCACCAACAAATTCTTGGATTTGACACACTCACACGCTTCATCTTTCTGCTACTAGCCATGTTTGGTCTTGTAGCCGCCAGCATCACACAGCAATGGCTGATTGTAGGAATCATTGCTTTCTTAGTACTGATACGCCACACCTTACAGATGGTGCTCTTCAATAAAACGGCAAAAGATTTTCAAGAGAAACCCATTTACCTTCTTTTTCCCCTACTCAACCTCATTAATCCCTTTACGCATATCCGTTTAAAGCTACTGAAAACAGTACGAAAAAAAGCCGACTTTATGCGGAAACTATAACCCTATACTACAACATATAAAAAAGGAGCAACTATCTAGATAGTTGCTCCTTTTTTTGTAGAATATTACCACTACATCTTATCCTCTTTTAAACATTTTGTCCATCTCTCGTTTATCATCTTTCTCGCGTAAAGACTGACGTTTATCATACTCCTTCTTTCCTCGCACAAGTGCAATAACCACTTTAGCTAGTCCACTAGGGGTGATATACATTCGAACAGGCACAATAGTTAAGCCCGACTCTTTAATGGCTCTTTCCAATTTACGAAGCTCCTTCTTGTTTAACAACAACTTACGGTCACGTCTAGCTGCATGATTATTATAGGAACCATAAAAATAGGTTGCAATATGCATATTCTTCACCCATAGTTCGCCCTGTGTGAAAAAACAAAAAGTATCGACTAAACTAGCTTTACCCAAACGAATAGATTTAATCTCTGTACCCGTCAACACTATACCAGCATTATAGGTATCCATCCACTCGTAATCAAACGAAGCGCGTTTATTTTTTATCTGAATTTCATTCATATTATTATCTCTTATCCATTCATCAGTTTTTCGAAAACAAAACTAATCAAAAAAGGCGACCCAATCATTAGTATCGACAGAAAACTTGTAATCAAAAATTCCACAACAACACCGGCATCGAACCAACGTTTTATTCCCACAGAAAGCACATACAGCGTATAACATTGTATCCCTAAGGCACAAAAGAACCACTCGTGCGGCAATAAGATAGCAACAAATGTACCTAAAAAGATAGGGGTCATTCCGTATCCTACTATTGCCGATAGATGCATAACTGTTTTACAAGCCGCTTTACCAAAACGCACCAACAACTTTTTAGCAACAAAAGCCACTAAGAAGTAACTACCAAACAATGCCACAAACAACTTACAACAAGCTAGCATGGCCAATTGGAAAACACTCGTTTCTGATTCAGTCAACCAGATAACCTTCAGGAACAATGCTAACCCGCAAAATCCCATTAAAGGATATACATAATCGGCCAGCCAATTTATACTTTGTTCCTCTTGCTCTACGCCCTCCCATGCTTTTGCTGGTGAAAAGAGCAGTAAGAACATTCGCTTAAATAATTTTTTATAATCCAAAATCGCTATTTAAATTTACAATTGTTGTATAGGAAGAGAAAGAGGGATCCTCCTCTGGCTCCTCTAATAACTCACCATCGTCAGGTAGAACCGATTTATCTTTTATACCTGAGATTAGTGTTATATACAATTTCTCATTGTTTAGATTCTTTCGAAGCTCTTGAAGTGCTTCAGAAATGGCATCCATTTTTTTCTGGTAAGCAGCATCTGCAGATGGTTGATTAAGTGTTTTTAAATCGTAACACATATAAGTTTGACGCATATAAGCTTCTTTCTCAAACTTCGCTTTTAATTTAAGATAAAGTGTATCGTTAGATACAGCATCTGCCACCACTTGAAAATCACCTTCCTCACCCGAATAATAAGTTACTCCGATATTCAAATAATTTTTAGCAACCCATACCGCTGGATAAGAGGTATATATATTTAGCTGTACCTTCTGGAAAGAAGCAACCGAATTATTGTATTCTTCCAACGTATCAGGTTGCAAACAAAAATCACGCACTTTAATCGGATTACAATAGACATCCGTTAATTGCACTGTTTTAGCCTCTCCCTCTTTTACTGTGCCTCTCATTGTAAAAACAACTGTAGCTCGTTGCTCGCTTTGTAGACGATTTGTTGTCACCCCCATTTCTGGCGCCAACACAATCTCTTGAAAATCGGGAATAAGTTGTACCACTCCATTCACATTTTCAATGCTCACAATGCTAGCATAAGTTTGATCCGTTGTTTCAGCACTATCTAAACAGGAGCTTAGTAGCAAGCCTGTTAAAAGAATAAAAGCCGAACGTTTATACCATGTATTCATATTCATCTATTTAATTAATAACAAAGATAACCATAATTAAGAACAAGAGAGAAAGGCAGAGAATAGCAGAGTAACATTTAACTAACTTTAATCCGTTACACTTGCAAAATCAGCCATATGCTCCTCTACGTAATGTGCTATGGTGTAGGTGATTTCCTCCTCCATCTCCATGAATTTTTCCTCTATCTCATCAAAATCAGTATACTGCTCATACAACGCCATAAATTCCTCCTCCGTACACTCCTGCACAATAGCTTCGGCATGTAAATCGTATAGTTTTTTTGCTTTATAAATCAGTTTAGAAAACTCTTGCAATCCCATTAAACGCATCACTTTCGCAAAAGGGTTATCAAAGATATAAGCACCATATCCATTATGTATCAATTGGACAAAACCGCCCTCCATCAACTCTCTACGCAAAATGGAATAACCTAAAAGGGTATGCTGCCAACCATTAAGCAATCCCATCGATTCTTTTTCTAATTCTTGACCAGAGACCTGCACATAGGCATCTATAAAAAGTTGCAAAAAATTGTCTACACCTTTTTGTCCCTCTTCCTTTAGCTTTGCTTCCGAGATATAAATTTTATTTTCTTCCATTTTCTTTTTGCACAAAGATACAATAATAAAAATCTTTCCGAACAAAAATAAAAAATATAGAGAATTCAAAATTGTTAATTTAAAGTAATTAAAGCTATAGTAAACATCTTTTTTATGGAAAAAGATATATTAAACAAATATTAATAGCTATCTTTATGAGCCTTAACTGAATTACTTCTTCTACTAGAACCAGCAGTTTCTACACTAAATCAAGTACCTGCTAGCAAGAAGATTCTCCTTGAGAACACAACGTAGATACACAAAAAAACGATTCCATTATGGAACAAAAACTAAAAACGGCTACTACAAAAATAGAATATGCTAAAGAGATAACCGATCAAACCTGTAACTCTATCATTCATATTTTGTGTTTTGATTTACAAAAAAATCAATTCTTTAACATAAAAGGAGCATCCCCCTTCAAAGATGGAACTAGATTGGTAAATCTACAGAAAATAGTGCCAGAAAAAGAGGCAAAGAAGATTCGTAAATCTATCCATTCTATTGCTGCAGGGAGTGTAGAGAGCAGCACAGAGACCCTTCTCTTTTTTGATTCCAAAAATCAAAACCACCTGTTGTACTACCACTGTAAGTTCTATTCAAAACGAGACAGCAACGGTAAACCTGAACTTATCTACTGCACATTAGTAGATATCACACCCGCCATTGAACAGCAAAAAAAGATGCAAATGGCAAATAGTCGACAACAATTACTACTTTGTGCCAACCAGTTCATTCAGTGGAACTACTCCCCCGCCACACATGAAATCTCTATCTACAAGAAAGATGGAAGTTCTCTTCTTTTAAAAGAAAAAATAACACAACTTTTACCAAGAGTCCATCCAAACGACCAAGCTATTATACAAAAGTTTGTAGCGCAAATGGACCAATTTAAAGTAGAACTAGAGGCTGTTAAACTACGTCTTAAATACCACGAAGAAGAAACAACCTATAAACATATCGAAATCAGTGCTATTTCTGTTAAAGAACAGCACAAGGTGGACGGCTATATTGGATTACTCAAAGATATAACAATCTGCACGCAACAAAAAGAGCAACTAGAAAAGAGCAATCAACAACTTAAATTAATGCTAGCGGTTGGAAAATCTATTGGCGTTACATGGAATATCCAGAAAGACACCTTCACCACGCTATGCCCTAGCATACAGGAGAGCGAGGAGGATTATTCTCGCAAAACAGACAATATCACACTTCAACAACTACTATCTGGCATACATCCAGCCTATAAATTGACCGTTACAGAAGCTTTAATGGCTATAAAAAGGGGGAGTAATAAAAGTCTACAACTAGAAATTAAATACGACCCCAATGGTGTCTATAAAAGCTACAAAGAGCTTTACCTAACAGTAGTAGAATATGTAGACGGACAACCTAGTCTAGCCATTGGTTTTTGCCAAGATGTTACAGAAAAAGTAATCAGCAGACAAAAGATAGAGAACCAAAAAAAATACATCTTTACCATTCTTGATAGAATACCAACCCCTACGCTACTACTAGAGGCTGAGGGTAAGGAGAGAATAACCTACACCAATAAAGCTAGTATACAACTAGAGAAAAAGATAGAAAAAGA
>JAQWAN010000057.1 GCA_028707655.1 Bacteroidaceae bacterium | reverse complement strand
GCGGTCTAGTAGCGATGTTTGTCCCGATCCCGTTACAACCATAACCTTTAGTTTATCCTCTTTTATCTGTTTGATCACATCCCACGCACCCGACATTCGTTTAGGTTCCGGTAAATGATTAAATTCCAGCGTCTTTTCTTTGTAGATAAGTTGAATCTCATCTTGTCGCAGTGTATGTCCCAACTGCTCTTCTGCAACCAGATTAATGGTGGATGCCCCTGTTCTTCCTTCGTGTAGATAGGCCTCCTCTTTGCTTAGGTTCATACCGTGTTGTTCCATCACGTTATGCCAAGATTCAGCATGGTGTGGCATGGAATCAAATAAAACACCATCCATATCAAAAAGTACAGCTTTTAGCTGAAAATCTTCGAAATTGTTTGCTGCCAAGTATTTTTGTATCGGTGTAGTGTCCATGTTCTTTTGTATAATTCAAAAAAATAGAGTAAAAAGAAACAACCTCTTACTCTATCTTTATGTTAGGATTGATATTACTTATAATTTTTGTTGTATTTCTTTAGATTCCTCTTCATATCCAGGTTTATTGAGAAGAGCAAACATGTTTTTCTTGTATGCTTCTACGCCTGGTTGATTGAATGGGTTAACGTCCAGTAGATAACCGCTAATACCACATGCTTTTTCAAAGAAATAAAGCAATTGTCCAATGGTATATTCGTCCAGTTTTTCAATAACCACATGTATATTGGGTACATTTCCGTCCACATGTGCCAATTGTGTGCCCAGTTCCGCCATCTTGTTAACCTCGTCAATACGTTTACCTGCTAAGAAATTTAATCCGTCTAGGTTTGCGCTATCCGATGGCACTTTTAAGGTATGGTTGGTCTGTTCCACAGAGATAACCGTTTCAAAGATAGAGCGTTCTCCTTCTTGAATCCATTGTCCCATAGAGTGTAAATCGGTTGAAAAGTCAACAGCAGCAGGGAAAATACCCTTATTCTCTTTACCCTCTGATTCCCCATATAGTTGTTTCCACCACTCCATTACATAATGTAGTTTAGGTTGGAAATTAACTAATATCTCAATTTTCTTTCCCTGTTTATAGAGTTCATTTCTTGTGGCTGCATAAACAGCTGCTGGGTTATTCCAAAAAGGAACCCCTTGTCCGCAAGTTATTTCTGCATCTTTAGCGCCCTTAACAAATGCTGCAATATCGATACCTGCTACAGCAATAGGAAGTAATCCTACGGGTGTAAGAACAGAAAAACGACCACCTACATTATCCGGAATAGTGTACGATTCGTATCCCTCTTTATCTGCAGTGATACGTGCAGCACCTTTTCTAGCATCTGTAACCGCTACGATAACTTGTTTAGCTTCCTCTTTTCCTCGTTGATCCTCGCATTGTTTTTTGAGCAGACGAAAAGCCAAAGCTGTTTCTGTTGTTGTACCCGATTTAGAGATGTTTATGATACCAAATTTCTTATCTTTCAAGAAAGAAGTTAGTTCATACAAGTAGTCTTCTCCAATGTTATGACCAGCAAAGAGGATGGTAGGAATTCCATTGGATGGCATTAGGTGTTGAAAGCAATTGACCATAGATTCGATAACCGCTCTAGCTCCTAAATAGCTTCCTCCGATGCCCGCTACAACCACATAGTCGCAATTCTCTTGCAATCGTTTAGCCGTAGCTTTAATGCTGTTGATTTGTTCCTCATCAATAGAAGAGGGGAGGTGTAACCATCCCAAAAAATCACTTCCTTTACCAGTTCCCTTTTCTAAAAGCTCCATACATGAAGCTACTTTATCTTTATAAGCATCTACTGCTCCTTTTGAAATGAAATTGAACGTTTTTTCAATGTCTAGCTTGATAGTTCCCATATTCTTAAGTCTATAGTTAGTTTGTCTTTATCTAAATGAATCTGTTAGTAGCTTTACCTCAATACGTGGAGAGATGCGTTCGTAGAGAATATTGTAAACGGCATCTACAATAGGCATGTTTACATGGTAATGACTGTTTAGTTCTTTGATACACTTAGTGCCATAATAGCCCTCTGCAATCATTTCCATCTCTATTTGTGCACTTTTCACGGAGTATCCTTTACCTACCATTGTTCCAAAAGCCCTATTACGGCTGAAATTGGAATAGGAGGTAACAAGTAAATCGCCCAGATAGACCGAATCGTTAACCTGTCTGTCTATAGGATGGACAGAGTCGAGAAAACGTTGCATCTCTTGAATGGCGTTTGACATCAGCACCGCTTGAAAATTATCTCCATATTTTAGTCCGCTACAAATACCTGCTGCTATAGCATATACATTTTTAAGAACAGATGCATATTCTATACCTGCAACATCCTTACAGATAGAGGTTTTTATATAGTGACAGGTTAATCGTCTAGCAAAAAGTTGGGCTTTATCCGTATCTGGACAAGCGATTGTTAGGTACGAAAGTCGTTCCAGTGCAACCTCTTCCGCATGACATGGACCCGCCATAACCGCCATATTTTCTGCTGGCACGCTGTAGTAGGAGGTAAAATAGTCTGAAACGATAAGGTTCTCATCGGGAACAATACCTTTTATTGCCGTTACAATAAATTTATCCTTAATCTTCGTTCGCAACTTTTTAAGATGCGATTTCAGGTAAGGAGATGGTGTTGCAAAAATGAGCGTATCCGAGTTTTTTACAACGTCGTTAATAGAGGAGTAGAAATTAATCTTTTTGGTGTTAAATCGCACACTAGTAAGATACGCTGGGTTGTGTCCCCAGCGTTTAAACTCTTCAATTCTATCTTCTCTGCGCATATACCAATTAATCTCTTGGTCTTTGCCCATTACCATTTTTGCTATTGCTGTAGCCCAACTACCTCCGCCAATGATGGCTATTTTACCAGGTAATTTCATATACTCTTTTTTCTAAAATTAGTTTTAATGAAAGATACCATTACTGAATTTTACTAATCCATGTTGTAACCTCATCCACAGATGGGTTCTTATAATTAAGTTTGTATTTTTTGTTGATGCCACAAATCTCTTGGTGCACTTTCTGTGGATTTCCCTCTTTCATGCTGCTGACCACATTGTAGCCCGCTTTTTGAATAAGAGCAACCCATTCTTCAGGAACGCCAAGTTCCATATATTTAGAAGCATCATCTCTAACAGCCTTCTTTTCAGGTCGCATTTGTGGAAAGAAAAGCACCTCTTGTATTGTCGTTTGTCCTGTCATTAACATCACTAAACGGTCCATACCAATACCCATACCCGAGGTAGGAGGCATTCCGTATTCTAGTGCACGGATAAAATCTTGGTCAATAAACATTGCTTCGTCATCTCCCTTTTCGCTTAGTCTGAGTTGTTCCTCGAAACGTTCCACTTGATCAATTGGGTCGTTTAGCTCGGAGTATGCATTACACAACTCTTTACCATTAACCATTAATTCAAAACGTTCCGTTAGTTCTGGATTATCACGATGGCGTTTAGTTAGAGGTGACATTTCAATAGGATAATCGGTAACAAATGTAGGTTGTATATAGTTGCCTTCGCAGAATTCACCAAAAACCTCATCAATTAATTTACCTTTACCCATGGTTTCGTCAACATCCATCTCTAGTTTAACGCAGATGTCGTAAATCTCTTTTTCCGTTTTGCCAGTTAAGTCGTAACCCGTAAACTCTTTAATAGAGTCGAGCATGGTGATACGTTTAAATGGTGCTTTGAAGCTGATAACCTGGTCGCCAACTTTTACCTCTGTTGCATTATTTACATCTAAGCAAATTTTCTCCAACATCTTTTCAGTAAAGTCCATCATCCAGTTATAGTCTTTGTAGGCCACATATACCTCCATACAGGTAAACTCAGGATTATGTGTACGGTCCATACCCTCATTTCTGAAGTTTTTGGAGAACTCATATACCCCTTCAAATCCACCAACAATAAGACGTTTCAGGTATAACTCATCTGCAATACGTAAATAAAGTGGAATATCTAAAGCATTATGATGGGTCATAAATGGACGTGCAGAAGCTCCACCAGGAATAGATTGTAGGATAGGTGTTTCTACCTCCAAGTATCCTTTGCTGTTAAAGCTCTCGCGCATCGAGTTGTAAACCTTGGTACGTTTAATAAAGATATCTTTTATTCCTTCGTTCACCGCTAAGTCCACATAACGTTGACGGTAGCGTAACTCAGGGTCTTCAAACTTATCGTAGGCCACATTATCTTTAAACTTAATGATAGGTAGTGGTCGGATTGATTTAGATAAGACCGTTAGTTTTTCTACATGAATACTAATCTCTCCCACCTTTGTTTTAAAAACAAAGCCCTCAATGCCGATATAATCTCCTAGATCTAAGAGACGTTTAAATACGGTTGTATATAGGTCTTTATTCTCATCAGGACAAAGATCGTCGCGTGTTATGTATACTTGTATGCGCCCCTTAGCATCTTGTATTTCTGCAAAAGAAGCTTTTCCCATAATACGTCGGCTCATCATTCGGCCAGCAATTTTCACCCTTTGTGGTGTTTCGCTTGTTTCGTCGAAGGAGGCTTTTATATCCGTGGAATATGCATTTGTTTTATATTCTGCCGCAGGATAAGGATTGATACCCATTGATCGTAGTTCGTTAAGACTGTTGCGTCTTACGATTTCTTGTTCGCTTAGTTCTAAAATATTCATCTTGTTAATTTATTAACAGCATTAGCGTACAAACTTACAAAAGTTTTTGGAATCTACTGCTATATTGTCGTACTTTTGTTCTTTTTACCCTGCCTCTAAACACGTAAATTAGCGGACACACACACTTGTGGCCCGCTAATCAAACACAAAAACTAAACTAGACTAAACTAAACTATTTTTTAATAAAAGCTCGAGAGCTTTCACTTGTTTACGCTACAAATATACGTTTTATTCACTGCTTTTAAAGGGAATATTGAAAAATAAATGTTTTTAATTTGTAAAAAACGTTTATTTTTGAGGTAAACACATAAATGCGGCTAAATAGTAGTTAAAGTGTATGCGTCTTGTTTAGTAAATATTGGTCGAGTAGTGTGATGGCACACATGGCTTCAACAATAGGCACGGCGCGTGGTAAAACACATGGGTCGTGTCTTCCTTTGGCACAAATAATCGTTTCTTCTCCCTGTTTATCCACTGTGTTCTGTTGCGTTAGTAATGTAGCAATAGGCTTAAATCCAACCTTAAAGTAGATATCTTGTCCGTTGCTAATGCCACCCTGTATACCACCTGAGTTATTTGTGCTAGTTGTTATTTTACCCTCTTTACTACAGAATACATCGTTTTGCTCCGATCCCTTCATCTGTACGCCGGCAAACCCAGCACCATATTCAAATCCTTTGACCGCATTAATGCCCAGCATAGCCGCACCCAATGCAGCATGTAACTTGTTAAAGACAGGTTCTCCCAATCCAACGGGGCAACCTTTTACCACACAGGTAATCGTACCTCCAATGGTATCTCCCTTTTCCTTGATGCTCTCTATGAGCTTTATCATCTCCTTTGCTTTCTCTGGGTCTGGACAGCGAACAGCATTTTGCTCTATTTGTGCAGGGTCGTAGGCCAGATAATTATCGGATAGTTTAATGCCACCCGCTTGTGAGGTATAGGCATAGATTTTAATGTTTAGTTGTTGCAAAGCCAGCTTAGCTAAAGCTCCCGCAACACATCGAGCAATTGTTTCTCGTGCCGAAGAGCGTCCTCCGCCTCTGTGATCTCTGATACCATATTTCTGTGTATAGGTATAATCGGCATGCGAGGGTCGGTACACATCTTTTAATGCGTCGTAATCACCAGAATGCTGATTTGTATTCCATACAATAAAACCAATAGGGCATCCAGTGGAGTGCTCATCATATATACCCGATAAGAATTCCACCTTATCGCCCTCTTTTCTATCCGTTGTTATTTTGGATTGTCCCGGCTTGCGTCGATCAAGATCTTGTTGAATGAAATCCAGATCAATCTTTATACCCGCTGGGAATCCATCAATAACACCTCCAATACCTTTCCCGTGTGATTCACCAAAGCTAGTTAATGTAAATAGTTGACCAATTGAATTAGACATATGCTTTTTTCTATATTAATATTACGTATACCTACAAATGTATCATTTTATTTAATTCAAAATGAATCATGCGTTAGGTTTTTTCGTACCTTTGCAGCAAATTTCCGTTTTTAGGAAAAATTAATAAAATATTTAAATATGTTAAGTCTAAGACCCAAGTTATTTTACACCCTTAAAAACTATTCATTGCCCGATTTTTCAGCCGATGTTATGGCCGGTGTTATCGTTGGTATTGTAGCTCTACCTTTAGCCATTGCTTTTGCCATAGCCTCGGGTGTATCGCCAGAAAAAGGAATTGTAACAGCTGTTATTGCTGGACTTTGTATCTCCCTATTTGGAGGCAGTAAAGTACAAATAGGTGGTCCCACCGGTGCTTTTATCGTGATTGTGTATGGCATTATACAGCAATATGGTGAGCAGGGATTGATTATTGCCACCCTGATGGCGGGACTTATATTAGTGGTCTTTGGCTTATTAAAATTTGGTGCAGTAATCAAGTTCATTCCCTATCCCATTATTGTTGGTTTTACTAGTGGTATAGCTGTTACTATTTTTACCACACAGATTCCTGACCTATTTGGTTTGTCGTTTGATGGTGCTAAAGTGCCAGGCGATTTTATAGGGAAATGGGTGCTCTATTTTCACCATTTTGACAGTATGCATTGTTGGAACACCGTTATCAGTCTGTTTAGTGTTTTGATTATAGCCATTACCCCTCGTTTCTCTAAACGTATCCCTGGCTCCTTAATCTCCATCATCTTTATCACAGTAGCTGTTTATCTGCTGAAGACCTATGGCGGACTAGATGGTATAACCACCATTGGCGACCGCTTCACCATTAAGCCCGAATTTCCAGTTCCCTCTATCCCATCGGTCGATTGGGAGACCATTCGTCAGCTCTTTCCTGTTGCCATAACGATTGCTGTATTGGGTGCAATAGAGTCGTTACTCTCGGTAACCGTGGCAGATGGTATGATAGGGGATAAACATGATTCAAACATGGAGCTGGTGGCTCAAGGTTTTGCCAATCTTATAGCTCCTCTTTTTGGAGGTATACCCGCCACAGGTGCTATTGCCCGTACCATGACCAATATCAATAATGGTGGTAAGACCCCTATTGCAGGAGTTATTCATGCGGTGGTTCTCTTGCTTATCCTACTCTTCTTGATGCCATTGGCACAATATATCCCCATGGCTTGTTTAGCCGGTGTATTGGTCGTTGTATCCTATAATATGAGTGAATGGCGTACCTTTAAATCTTTATTGAAAAGCCCAAAATCGGATATCTCGGTGTTGTTGGTTACTTTTTTCTTAACCATTATATTCGACTTGACCATTGCTATTGAAGTAGGACTTGTAATTGCCTGTGTTTTGTTTCTACGCCGTGTTATGGAAACAACAGCCATCTCTGTTATTACCGATGAGCTGAATCCTAACAATGAAACCGATATGAACATCACCGAAGATAAAATACCTATTCCAAACGGTATTGAAGTATATGAGATTGATGGTCCCTATTTCTTTGGTGTAGCCACTAAATTTGAGGAACTTATGATGCAACTTAACAATCGGCCAACGGTACGTATCATCCGTATGCGAAAAATTCCATTTATAGACTCAACAGGTATTCACAACCTAACCAATCTTTGTCGCTTGTCACAGAAAGACCATGTTACCATCGTTCTATCTGGTGTAAACGATAAAGTACATAATGTATTAGAGAAAGCAGGTTTTAACGATTTGATAGGCAAAGAAAATATCTGTTCGGATATTAATGCAGCCTTAGAACGATCTAAAGAACTGTTGTAAAACCCTGTAAAGGCGTCTTAAACAGATGTCAGTCCCACAGACGGAATAGAAGTATACCATTCACTTTATGAAGCGTCTTAAACAGACGTAGGCCCAACGGCAAGTCGCTGTTGCTTGCTGTGGTTTACTTCCTTAACATAAAGAGCACCCCCTACTATTTTTTGGAATAGTAGGGGGTGTTTGTTAATAAAAATAGAAGTTTTAGTGGGATAAATTTGCAGAAGTTGTATATTTGTGACTCTTAAAACAATTCAAATAATTTAAAAAATAGAAAATGGCAAACGAGAAAAAATTTGTCCCCTTTGTTTCTGGGGATACTAAAATGCGAGAATTCACACTGAGGGCGGTGCTCATCGGTTTGATATTAGCAGTAGTCTTAGGAGCTGCTAATGCTTATTTAGGACTAAAGGCAGGTATGACAATTGCCGCAACTTATCCAGCTGCTGTAATTGGTATGGCCGTGTTAAGAGTCTTTAAAGGTAGTATCCTCGAGGAAAATATTACACGTACGGTAGGTTCTATTGGAGAATCGATTGCTGCGGGGGCTATTTTTACGTTGCCTGCTTTTTATATTGCTGGCGAATGGGATGGGGATGCTTTTGCATCGTTAGATAAATATCTGATTGCTTCTCTTATCTTAATAACGGGTGGTATCTTGGGTGTTCTGTTTGTAGCACTGCTTCGCCGAGTGATGGTAGAAGATAAGGAACTTCCTTTTCCAGAGAGTGTAGCAGCAGCCGAGATACATAAAACCGGTCAGTCTGGTGCTGGTGGTTCTGTCTATCTGTTCTCTGCAATGATAGCAGGTGCTGTGATTAAGATTTCTGGCGACCTTCATCTTTTTGCTACAGAATTTACTGCCTTCTTTAAATCGGGTATAGCTAAATTTGCTGGTGGTAAAACCATTGAAGGTGGTTTCTTAGCAGCAGGTCCAACTATTAGTCCTGCCTATCTTGGTGTGGGTTATATCATTGGCCCTAGATTATCGGCCTTAAACTTTAGTGGATCGGTTATGGCGTGGGGACTGATGGTACCTATGTTGTTAGCCATGTTGGGTACTCCTTTTGTTTCGTCGTTAGATGTTAACAGCGGCTTAGACCTTAATGGAACAGAAGCTTGGATAAATGCAGCCAATGTGGTTTGGAAAGAGATTGTACGTATTATTGCTATTGGTGGAATGCTAGTAGCAGCTTGTTATACACTCTATAGAATGCGTGGTAGTTTAGGCACAGGACTAAAACGTTCGGTAAAAGATTTAAAACGTGCTACACAAGGCACGAGTGTTAGTGTAGAGCGTACGGATAAAGACTTAAAATCCTCTTGGATTTTGTTAGGTATTTGTCTATCCGCAGTATTGACCTTCATTATTACCTATGTGATCTTTAATACTTCTATTCTGGTAGCCATTGTTGCTTCCACCTTGATGATTGTTTTAGCCTTCTTCTTTGCTGCTGTATCTGGATACCTGGTTGGTATCATCGGATCGAGCAACAACCCTATTAGTGGTTTAACCCTAACAGCCCTTGTTGTTACGGCTTTAATCTTAGTTGCTTGCGGAGTGAATGCTGAGAACGGTGGTGTATCTGCTGTGTTAGGTGTATCTGCTATTGTTTGTGTAGCCGCTGCCGTAGGTGGAGAGATGTTCCAAGACTTAAAAG
>JAQWAN010000056.1 GCA_028707655.1 Bacteroidaceae bacterium | reverse complement strand
CAAGAGAAAAAACTAATATCCCCACTTTTTTAAAAGAGAAAAAGTGGTATGGAACAGCAAGTGATAATGAGCATTTTAAACGCTTCTGGTTAGAAAATTTTAATGTGTTACCCGATTTTAGAGCTAACTATATTGTTCCTAATTTTAAGTCGATTATCAATAGTTTAGGATATGGTAGTGGATTGGCTATTGTACCCGATTTTCTTTGCCGTAGAGAAATAGATAAGGGAAAAGTACAGTTATTGTGGAAGGGGTTTCTACCCATTAAGAATCAACTTTATTTTGCCTATCGAAAGAACTCCATCTATAAAGAACAATTAGACCAAATCTTGGATGTTTTTAAAGAAAATATGCGTCAAGATAATACCATAAGTCTTAACTAAGCCCGTCACACCCTACAAACGTTTTTTTTAGATTTATGCTAATTCAAATTCTATCTTTGTTTAGCACCAAAAATGCCTTTTCTTTTGTGTGTTGAAAATACAGCACCATTTTACTTTAAATACATCTATATATTACTAAGAAAACAGATATATTTGAAACAAAAACCACCTATATTTTGACCTAAAATATAGGTGGTTTTTTATTAAAAAATAGGTAGGGATTTGTCCAGCAATATAGCTTTGCATCTCAAAGCTAACCTCTTAAAAATGATTTTTCATTTTTAAGAGGTTATAATGTTCACCTAGCAGGTTTGAATTCTTTAAAAACCTGTATATTTGTTCTTGAAGGTAAGCTGAATAGCAAAGAAAATAGATCACTATGGAATTAATACAAGAACTAGAAAATATCAACTTGAATTTTATTGAACAATATCATTTTGATACTTATTACTTTAGTTATGTTTTTGACTTTAATAAGGATACTTGTATTATTATTGATGAGAATCTATGTGATAAGAACGAGAATAATATTTTTCAGTATGAAAAATATTGTGTGATGCAAAATGAATATAGTGCAAAGTACAAGCTTTTATTGAGATTCCTTAGAACCGATGATATACTAAAAGTGGTTACCAACTGGCTGTGTAGGGACCTTTCTAGTCTCGAATTGAAAGATCACGGAACAAATCGAGAGGAACATACTGGTGATAATTCGGTCTTGGAGAGCCATTTTGAGGATGTCTTTCAAGAGGTGTATGGGAGTGATAGTAGCAATTTTCTAAATAAAGAGTTTGGCGTTTCTATTGATAAAGATACCAATGCTTTTGTAGATTATATTATCCAAACGAAGGACAAATCATTTGCTGTTGAGGAGAATGGAGTTTCTTATCATCATCCAGCTATTATTGGACAAAAACGATATATTAAACAACTCGTTAGACAAAACACGTTGTCTTTATTGGGTAATAATGTGTTCCGCTTTTCCACGAACAATCTTTTGGCCAAAGAGCAGATGGTTGAAAATATAAAACGATTCTTTGGAGATAAAGAGGGGCTTGTACACATTAATAGTATTAAGAGTGAACGGAAATTTGAGCTATATCAGCATCAGAAAGAATATCTAGATAAATTTAATGAGCTAAGGGCGTTGGAGACAAAATCTATTCTTGTCATATTGCCCACAGCAACAGGGAAGAGTCAGATAGTTATCAGCGACTTACAGTTGTATTATACCTCTTTTAAGCGAGTACTAATTATGGTGCCGTCTGTGAAAATAATGGAGGACTGGGCAGATAGAATCAAAGTGCTAAAGAATGAATGTGTAGAGATAAAGACATACAATACTGCATTTAAAGATAGATTGACGCATACACCTGCTCATTATGATTACATTGTCTTTGATGAAGCTCATCATGCGCAAGCTCCTAATTGTAAGAAAACAATACAATATTATAATCCGCAGTTTTTGGTTGGCTTAACAGCTACACCTGATCGTTTAGATCAGAAAAAGATTACTGCTATTTTTGGTAATTATGATTCGCATCTAACGTTGGAAGAGGCTATTAAAAAAGATATTATTTCAAATATCAGGGTGTTTAGATTGAAATCGAATATCGATTTAAGTGAGGTGAGATTTAATGGAAAGGATTATAACAATGCCGATATTGAAAAAACGCTTTTTATTGATTCTAGAAATGAGTTGATTGCTGAAACGCTTAAGAAATATTTTGAACCTAAGCTGGGCTTCTATAAACAGGGGCTTATTTATTGCGTTAATGTTGCACATGCCAAGAAGTTGGCACAGTTTATAAGAGAACGTGGATTAACTTGCGAAGCTGTTTATGGTATCAATAAAAAGAATAAAACCGTTTTTGATAATTATAAGAAGAGGAAACTCCAGTTTATGACTACTTGTCAGATGATTTCGGAGGGATGGGATTCTCCACAAACGGAAGTTATTGTAATGGCTAGACCTACTTTGTCAAAAGTGTTATATCTGCAACAGTTAGGCCGTGGGGCCAGAAAACATGTGGATAAAGAGTGTCTGTATTGTATCGATGTTGTGGATAATTATTCGGCACATTTAAGACCTTGGAGTTTTAATTCTTTATTTAATCTCAATACCTATGTCTCTTGGATGGGAATCAAGGAGGGAAGAAGCACCGATTATTTGGAGTTACTCGGATTGAGTGAGAAAGAGATGAAATTGGAGGAGATTGATATTCTAACTTTTGAGGAGAAGTATCCCGATATTAAATCTGCCGAACAGGCTGCGAGAATACTCTTTGTTAATACCGACACCTTGAGGTCTTGGATTAAAAAGGAACCCTCTTTGGCTAGTTTGTATTTGACGGTTGGAAACAAGCGTGTTCCATTTTTCAATGCAGATAATTTGCTTACTATCCGAAAGAAAAAGAATTTAAAAGAGCATAATGAAGATACTATCTTAGAAGATTTTACTGATTTTATTGACCAAAATTCACTGACTTATTCATTTAAACTCGTATTTTTACTCAAATTTCTAGAACTAGTGGATAAAAATGGAGAATGTAACTTCTATCAACTAGCAGAGCGGTATAAACAATTCTATATGGATAGGCTGAATAGAAATTTACAGGTGGATAGAAAGGGGTGTGTGTTTACTAAAGCATACTTGGAAGATAAAAGTAAGCTCAATAGAAATATTTTAGATAATCCATTTGAGAAATTTGAGCGTAAACGGTTTATTTATTATGCAAAGTCAAAAGATTTTAATCTATTTTCTTTTAATCCTATTCTTTGGAAAAAGATGGATGGGGAGTATTTAGATGAATTGAAAACAAAGCTAGAGCTCTTTTTAGAGGCTTATTATGAACAAATGGGTGGCCTATAGCCTTACTCAAACAAAATTGATTTTTGATGAATGATTACACAAAAAAATATTACGAAAAGAACGCTGATTCGTTTATAGAAAATACGCTTCATTGTGATATGCAACGTCAATATCTCTTATTAGAAAAATATGTAAAACCAACATGTACCATTATGGATCTTGGTTTTGGGTCTGGTCGCGATATGCTCTATTTCCAATCTAAAGGGTATACTGTGTGTGGTATTGATACTAGTCCGCAATTTTGTAATCATGCTAAAGAAATGGGTCTTGATGTGCAAGAATTATCTGTTTTGGATTTGAATAGAAAGAATGAAGTGGATGCTATATGGGCATGTGCTTCTTTGTTACATATCAAATCAGATGATTTGAGTAATGCTTTGCAGCATTGTTGTGCAGCCTTGAAACCGGATGGATATATGTATGTTTCCTTTAAATATGGTGATTTTGAGGGGGAGCGTAATGGCAGGTATTTTACTTTTATGACAGAGGATGCTTTTAGAACCTATTATGAACCTGTTGGTTTTGAGCTGGTGGAGACTAGTATTAGTAGGGATGTTAGGAAAGAGAGAATGGATAAATGGCTTAATGTAGTGTTGAAGAGGGGGTGATTGGAAAAAAAAGTGTGCTATCTCTCTGATAGCACACCTTAGTTGTTTAATTTCAAATAGGTATTTTAGAACAAAGGCAATTGGTAAATGAATCCAAGAGACACACGTGTCGAATTGGATAGGTTCTCTAATCCTACTGCTTTGGCACGATCGTCATATGCATAATGACGACCAACGTAGGTTAAGAAGAAATGTAGATTGCCTTCTACATTAGGATAGTATTCGGCTCCGGCAAAATAACCGTAGGAGGTACGATAGGTTCCCTTCTCTAGTTCGTTGACATCTTCACTTAATCCAGCTGTTTCATACATCCCTTTTGCAAAGATGTTCCATTGTGGTGTGATGTGATAGTTCAATTTTAATACTAAAGAGGTGTAACAGGCATCCAAAGCGTTGTGACCGCTCATATTGCCTACAAGATTTGTCATGATTCCTTTTCTATCGATATCTTCTGTGGAATACATAAAATCGAAAAAGGCATCGAATTTATTTACGGTTAATTGGTTACCAAGTGCTACGTAATACATTTGATTGTCTTTGGTTTCGTTCATCAAAGAGGCAGACCATCTGGTCTTAAATGTATTGTTGAAGTTACCGTTCCAGTTAAGGGTAAATAGCATTGGGACTTTGCTCTCTGTAAATCCTGCGCCATAGGTGTCTTCTAGCGAATTGTTTCTACTATCTAGTATCTGGAATTGTACTTGATGAGAAGGAGCTATTTGATAGGCAAAGTTGACACCGGTTAAGAAATTACTCATATACTCAATCATATCTGAATATTCATAGATCTCTATGGGGTTCAGATCGAACTCGATACCTCCATAGGCGGCACATTGCTTACCTGCAAAGATGGAGAATTTCTTGGTGACATTAATGCCAATACCTGCGATATCAATGGAGGTAGGTAGGTTGTCTATGTTACCACCACCATTATTGCCTCTGTTAAGGCGTTGACGATAACGATAGGAGAAACGATCGTTGATGTTTCCTTTGGCTTCAATACGTAGTTGACGTAGCATAAATCGACTACTAAACTCGTCCATATAGTTGGCATCACCACTTCCTTGTACGTTTAAATAGAGATTTAGCTTATTTGTCTTTTTCTCCATATTAGTCACTTTCTCAAAAAGAGTGGACTCTGTTTGTGCTTTTATGGTTGTGCAAGGTACAAGTAGACCTAAGCACAATATAACGCCTAAATAATTTTTCATAGTAGTTGTGATTATACAATTAGTATTCGTTAAAATAGGTTTGAATCGTTTTCCAATCGTGGGTCTTTGTTAGTGCCAATTGAAGTAAGATTCTAGCTTTCTGTGGGTTTAACTCTTGTGAAGCAACAAAGGTATAGTGATTATCGTCTACCTCTGCATCTAATGTGGTAGAGCCTGTAGGTACACGGGTAGAACGAACTACTAAGATACCTGCTTTACGTGCTTCTTCTAATACTGGGAATACATCTTTATGGATGTTTCCGTTTCCTACTCCTGCGTGGATAATTCCTTCGTAATGATTCTTTAAAAGTGGGGTTACCATGTCGGCATCGATGTTGGAATAGCTATATACAATACCTACCTTAGGTAGTTTGTTGAGGTTGGTAACATCGAAGATAGATTGTGTGGTATGTTTTTTAGTTGGATTAAGCGTGTAATAGGCTTTTCCATTAAAAATGTAACCAATAGCGCCTGAATTGGGTGCTTGGAATGTTTCTACGCTTACTGTATTGGTTTTCAATACATTGTGTGCACCTAAGATACGACCGTTCATGGCTACAACCACACCTTTACCTATGGAGTTTTTAGATGCTGCAGTTACTACTGCGTTGTAGAGGTTTAATGGACCATCTGCACTCATAGCTGTAGAAGGACGCATGGCACCTACTAATACAACGGGTTTGTTGCTCTTAACGGTGAGGTTTAAGAAATAAGCGGTCTCTTCCATGGTGTCTGTTCCGTGGGTGATAACAATACCATCTACATCTTTCTGACTCAATAGTTTGTTGATTCGTTTTGCCAAGGTTAACCAAACGGCATCATTCATGTCTTGTGAACCGATGCGTACTACTTGCTCGCCCGTTACATTGGCTATCTCTTGTAGTTGTGGAACGGCATCGAGTAGGGTACCGATGGCTACTTGTCCAGCTGTATAGTTGGTTTTTGTGGCGGAAGTACCTGCTCCTGCTATGGTTCCACCTGTGGCTAGAATGTGAATGTTGGGTTTCTGTGCTGCTACACTATTGACGGATAATAGCACGACCAATAAGAAGGAAATAAAACTTAACTTTTTCATACTTAGATTTTTAAGTGAATAATTAGTGTTTTTAATAGATATTTATTAATAATAGTCCCGTTGAAATAGAGACGATTGTTGCAATAAGTCCTGGTGTCATAAAGGAGTGGTTCAATAGATATTTACCAATGTGTGTGGTACCGGTACGGTCAAAATTGATGGCTGCTACAATGGTTGGGTAATTAGGAATGAAGAAATAACCATTTACTGCTGGAAATAGTGCGATGAGCATCCAGGGGGAGATGCCTAAGCTGATGCCTAATGGTAGTAATGCTCTGATGGTGGCAGCCTGACTATATAATAGGATAGACATCACAAAGAGGGCGATACCAAATAGCCAAGGCATCTGGGTTACTATATCGGATATATTATTTTGGAAGAGTTGCATGTTGCCTTGTAAAAAGGTGTCTCCCATCCATGCGATACCAAAGATGGCAATTACTGCTTGCATTCCTGCCGAGAAAACAGAACCTTTTGTCACTTTTATACCATCTGTCTTGGTTATCAGAAGTATTAGAGCGGCTGCACTAAGCATCATGATTTCAATGAGGGAGGGCATATCTAGTAGTGTGGTGCCTGTTGCATGTGCAAAGGAGGGACGAAGGGATGGGATAGAGCCAAAGAGGACAATCAAAAAGGTGGCGAGTAGAAAGATGCCAATGGAGATTTTGGCTTTAGTGAGATGCTCTACATCTTTTGTTTTGTATTTGCTGTTATCAATCAATCCTTCTTGGAGTCGTTTTAGATATTCTGGATCTGCATCGAGCTCTTTTCCTTTACGTAGGGAAAAGATGGCGCCAACAAGTACACCTATTAATGTGGCGGGTATAGATACTTTGAGTATGTCAAATAGGGTGATGTCATATCCTGCACCTACTAACAACCCTAATAGTGCTACGGTGGCTGCAGAAATAGGACTGGCGGTGATGGCTTGTTGAGAGGCGATAACGGCTATGCCGAGTGGACGCTCTGGACGAATATTTGTTTCTTTTGCTACTTCTGCTATAACGGGTAATACGGAGTAGGCTACATGACCTGTACCGGCCAAAAAGGTGAAACAGTAGGTAACCAGTGGGCTGATGATGGTGACTAATGCTGGACGTTTTCGAAGGATTCGTTCGGCTACTTGTACCATATAATCTAATCCACCGGCTGCTTGCATGCAGGAGGCGGCTGAGATAACTGCTACTATCATTAACATTACATCGATTGGCGGACTGGTGGGCTCTAGATGAAAGAAAAAGGTGAGAATAGCTAGACCTATTCCTCCCATAACTCCTAGGCCAATGCCGCCTAAACGTGCACCCAAAATAATGGCTGTGAGTACAAATAATAATTGAATAACCATGTTTTTCTTTTTTCGTATTAGTACCTCAAATCGAGTAAAAAATAGGGCTACTTGTTCTCGATAGTAGCAAAATGATTGTATATTTATGATATGTTAACTATTGTTTATTGCTGACGATATGTTATTGATAATTTGAAATACTGTGTATTTTACCCTACTATTAAAGATAGTTAACTAAATATATATTCTATTGCTATCATAATGATTATTTATATCTTTGCGTTGTCAATAAAAAAACGAATAGTTAATATATATGCTATGGAAAACAAACAGACAAGAGTAGAGAGCGACCTATTAGGCACCCGAGAAATTCCAATGGATGCACTCTACGGTGTGCAGACACTTAGAGGGATTGAAAATTTTAAAATGAGTCATTTTAAAATGAGTGATTACCCTTTATTTATTAAAGGTATGGCAATTACTAAGATGGGAGCGGCTATGGCCAACCATGCATTAGGATTGCTGCCGGAGGATATCTATAATGGTATTAGGAAGGCTGCACAAGAGATGGCAGATGGCAAATTGAATGCGCATTTCCCTATTGATATGATTCAAGGTGGGGCTGGTACTACGGCTAACATGAATGCGAATGAGGTGATTGCTAATAGGGCTTTGCAGCTTATGGGACATGCTTGTGGCGAATATGCTTTTTGCGATCCACACGACCATGTGAACTGTGCACAATCTACAAATGATGCTTATCCAACGGCTATTCATCTGGGGCTGTATTATACCCATATGCAATTAATCTCGCATTTTGAACAGTTGATTGCTTCTTTTAGAAAGAAGGGAGAGGAGTTTGCTCAGATTCTTAAAATGGGACGTACGCAACTGGAAGATGCCGTGCCAATGACTTTAGGACAAACCTTTAATGGCTTTGCTAGTATCTTAAGCAACGAGGTTAAAAATCTTAATTTTGCTGCGGAGGAGTTCCTTACCGTTAATATGGGCGCTACTGCTATTGGTACAGGGATGTGTGCTGAACCGGGCTATGCCGAGAAATGTGTTGCTGCTTTGGCAAGTATCACAGGATTGGATGTGAAGTTGACCGACGATTTAGTGGGTGCTACATCGGATACATCGAGCATGGTGGGCTATTCATCGGCTATGCGAAGAGTGGCTATCAAGATGAATAAGATTTGTAATGATTTACGATTGCTTGCTTCGGGTCCTCGTTGTGGCTTTGCGGAGTTTAATTTACCTGCTATGCAACCTGGATCTTCTATCATGCCGGGTAAGGTGAATCCTGTTATTCCTGAGGTGATGAACCAAGTGGCTTATAAGGTGATTGGTAACGATTTATGTGTTACAATGTCTGGAGAGGCTGCACAGATGGAATTAAATGCTATGGAACCTGTGATGGCGCAGTGCTGTTTTGAAAGTGCAGAACTTTTAATGAATGGTTTCGATACGCTTAGAACAAGATGTGTGGATGGTATTACGGCTAATGCGGAGAGATGTCGCCAATATGTACGCGATAGTATTGGTGTTGTTACAGCATTAAACCCTGTTATTGGTTATGATAAATCGACTGAGATTGCTAAAGAAGCTATGGAAACGGGTAAGGGGGTATACGATTTGGTGTTAGCACATCAGCTTTTATCGAAAGAGGAGCTAGATGAGATTCTTAAACCAGAGAATATGATTCATCCTGTTAAACTACATATGAAAGCAAAAAAATAATGACTTCTTTTTGAAGTTTTGAACAATTGGTTGTTTATTAAAGAGTCCTGTCTGTGGTGCTATACGGATGGGGCTCATCTTTTTGGGTAGGGAGGGATATAAAAGTAAAAAGCCTTGAACATGGTTCAAGGCTTTTTGTTGTTTGGATGGTACAGAAATTTTGTTATGCTTCAGCAGGAGCTTCTGTAGACTCTGATACTTCTTGAGCTGGTTCAGCTTCAACAACTGGTGCGTTAGCAGCCAATTCTGCAGCTTTTCTCTCAGCTATCTTTTTAGCTTTTTCTTCGTTTACTTTTCTCTCTGCTTCTAGGCGTGCAGCAGCATCAGCAGCA
>JAQWAN010000055.1 GCA_028707655.1 Bacteroidaceae bacterium | reverse complement strand
AAATAGCACTTATTGGCAAGAACAACTCACATTGGTGCATTGCCTATATGGCAGCCATCACCTATGGCGCCATTATTGTACCTATTTTACAAGATTTTGCGCCAAATGATGTCTATCATATTGTGAATCATTCAGAATCTGTTTTCCTCTTCTCTAGCGATGCTATTTGGGATAATCTAGAGGAGAATAAGTTTCATAACATAAGAGGAGTCTTCTCCCTAACCGATTTTCGCTGTGTTCACCAAAGAGATGGAGAATCTATTCATCACTACATGCGCAACATCAGTAGCAAAATGCATAAGGCCTATCCTAATGGATTCTGTAAAGACGATATTGTTTATACCGATTTGTCGAATGAGAAAGTAATGTTATTAAACTACACCTCTGGAACCACTGGTTTTAGTAAAGGAGTAATGCTTACAGGTAATAACTTAGCTGGCAATGTGACCTATGGAATTCGCACAGAGCTCATCTGTCGCGACGAAAAGATATTAGCTTTTCTACCCTTAGCACACGCTTATGGATGTGCCTTCGATTTCCTTACAGCAACAGCCGTAGGAGCACATATCACCCTATTGGGTAAAATCCCCTCACCTAAAATTATCTTAAAAGCATTCGAAGAGGTAAAGCCAAGTTTAATTATTACCGTACCATTAGTCATAGAGAAAATCTACAAAAATAACATCCTTCCCCTACTCAACAAAAAGAGCATGAAATTAGCAATGAGTATTCCACTACTCGATGCAAAAATACATGCAGAAATTAAGAAAAAGATAGTAGCAGCTATGGGCGGTCGTTTTAAAGAAGTTATTATTGGTGGAGCAGCCATGAGTGCAGAGGTAACCGACTTTTTCTACAAAATAAAATTTCCATTTACCATTGGTTATGGCATGACGGAATGCGGTCCACTTATCAGTTACGAGAACTGGAAAGAATATGTTCCAGGCTCCTCTGGCAGGATACTAGATACAATGGAGGTTAGAGTCGATTCAGAAGACCCCTACAATGTAACGGGAGAAATCCAGGTTCGTGGAGAAAATGTTATGAAAGGGTATTATAAGAATGAAGAAGCCACTAAAGAGGTCTTTACAGAAGATGGGTGGTTACGCACTGGTGATTTAGGAACCATTGACATGGATGGACGCATCTATATTAGAGGAAGAAGCAAATCAATGATTTTAAGTGCAAGCGGTCAAAATATCTTTCCCGAGGAGATAGAAGATAAGCTAAACAACCTTCCATTTGTACTAGAGAGTCTTATCATTGAGCGTAACAAAAAATTAGTGGCCCTTGTCTATCCCGATTTAGAAAGTCTAGACTCTTTGGACCTCAACACACCAGAGAATTTAAAGACAATAATGGATGAGAATCTAAGAAGCTTAAATAAGATAGTAGCTGCATACGAGCGAGTAAGTGCCATTCAGCTTTATCCAAATGAGTTTGCTAAAACACCTAAAAGAAGTATTAAGCGATTCTTATACAACAGTATTGCAGAAAATTAAAGATTAAGTACTAGCCTCCACCATAAGGCTAGCAGCAATCTACTACAAAGACAAAAAAAACGGTGAATACATAAATGTATTCACCGTTTTTTATAGAATAAGGTTTTACAACCTCTATATACTTTTTACTTAGCTTCTTCAGCAACTACAGAGAAAGGAATCTCAGCAGTAACCTCTTTGTGGAATCTAACAATAGCTACATAATCGCCAGCTTCTTTAACAGCACCCTTAAGTGTAATAGTCTTACGATCTACTTCAAAACCTAATTTTGCTAAAGCCTCAGCAATTTGAATAGCGCTTACTGAACCAAAGATAGAGCCAGTAGCACTAACCTTTGTTGGGATGGTTAATGTAACACCTTCCATCTTAGCAGCAGCCTCTTCAGCCTCTTTTTTGATTTGAGCTAGTTTATGTGCACGCTGTCTCAAGTCTTCAGCTAACATTTTCTTAGCAGATGGAGAAGCAATAACACCTTTACCTGTAGGAATCAAAAAATTTCTTCCATAACCAGGTTTAACCACAACAATATCGTTTTTATAACCTAAGTTGGCTATATCTTCTTTTAATATAATTTCCATGTTTTCCTCCTGTTTATTTCATCAAATCTGTAACATATGGAAGCAACGCCAAGTGACGTGCTCTTTTCACTGCTTGAGCAATTCTGCGTTGGAACTTCAAAGAAGTACCAGTGATGCGACGAGGAAGAATTTTACCTTGCTCGTTCAAGAATTTCTTCAAGAATTCAGGATCTTTATAATCGATATATTTGATTCCGTTTTTTCTAAAACGGCAATATTTCTTTTTCTTTACGTCTACTGAGGGTGGAGTCAGGTATCTAATTTCTGATTGATTCTGTGCCATGATTAATTTTCCTCCTTTTTAGTTGATTTCACATTTCTTCTTTTTGCTGCATACTCAGCTGCATACTTGTCCATTCTAAAGGATAAGAAGCGAATTACTCTCTCATCACGACGGAGTTGTAATTCTAATTTGCTAATCACTTGTGGGTCAGCTTTAAACTCGACTAGTTGATAAAATCCAGTAGATTTTTTTTGGATTGGGTAAGCCATTTTTTTTAGGCCCCAATTCTCGTCATTCAAGATCTCAGCGCCCTCTTCTACAAGAATAGCTTTGAACTTGTCTACCGTCTCCTTCATCTGAACATCAGACAAAACGGGAGTCATAATGAAAACGGTTTCATATTGGTTCATACTCATTAAAAATTTAATTAAGAACTTTGTTTATAAATTCGTGCGCAAAGATAAGAATTTCCTACGTAAGCCACAAGTTATTAGCTATTTTATTCCAAACAGATTGCCATGTCAGTAACTACACTGCTTTAGGAGAGTCTTTCCGTTAAGGAGAAAAATTAAACCGATTGTATGGAGCAAAAAATATAGCTATTTTTAGCATTAAATATTTCATTACTCAAATAATTATGACTTAATTTGCAACTAGGTAAGGTAACATAACTGAAAACAAATAATTTAAAGATAAAAATCCTATGAAAAGTTTACTGAAAAATCTAGGCTTAATTGCTGTTCTTATTGGTGCTAGCATTCTAATTGCTTGTCACTTCACTGCTAATACCTCAAATAACACGATATTAGGTGGTTCACTAGCTCTAATGATTATTGGATTGGTTGCACATATCATGCTCAACAAGAAATTTACAGATTAGTCTAAACTAAACGTAAAAAAAATAGAGTGATTCTTTTAGAATCACTCTATTTTTTTTGGCTTCCGTTTTCTATTATTCCCCTTCTTCTGGAATAATTAATTTATAACCTTTTCCATGAATATTAATAATCTCAATATTAGGATCAGCTTTTAGGTGTTTACGGAGTTTAGTGATATATACATCCATGCTTCTTGCATTGAAATAATTATCATCAATCCAAATTGTCTTCAAAGCAAAATCGCGTTGTAGAATCTCATTTGCGTGTGTACACAATAGACTTAACAGTTCAGATTCTTTAGTTGTCAATTTAGTATGAATATCTCCGATAGATAATATTTGTTTTTGTGTATCAAATATAAATTGTCCCAATTTGTAAGAATTGCTCTCTTTATTTTTCTTACCTCTTACTCTACGTAAGATAGCTTCGATTCTAAAGGTCAACTCTTCCATACTGAAAGGTTTAGTGATATAATCGTCGGCTCCAATTTTGAAACCTTCTAAAATATCCTCTTTTAGTGTTTTTGCTGTTAAAAAGATAATTGGAATTTCAGCATTCACACCTCTAACCTCTTGTGCTAATGTAAATCCGTCTTTTTTAGGCATCATAACATCAAAAACACATAGGTCAAACTTATTCTTCAAAAAAGATTTATAACCAGCTTCACCATCAGGGCATAATTCCGTGTTATAACCCTTGGCTTGCAAATACTCTCTTAACAACATGCCAAGATTCTCATCATCTTCGCATAATAAAACTCTCAAATTTTCCTCCATAGTCGTTATTGTTTTAATAAAGGTATTATAATAATAAATTTAGTTCCCACATTTAGATCACTCTCTGCTCTAATAACGCCTTTGTGATCTTGAATAATTTTCTTTACATACGCCAGTCCCAAACCAAATCCTTTTACATCGTGTCTGTTTCCTGTATGCACTCGATAAAACTTATCGAATATTTTCTTTAAATTCTCTTTCTTAATTCCGATACCGTTATCTTGAATAATAACAGACAACTTATCTCCTTCTGATTTAGTTCGAACAGTCAGTTCTAGTTTTTTATCGGGTTGTCTATATTTAACTGCATTGTCCATTAGGTTAAAGATAACATTTGTAAAATGCATCTCATCCACAAACACATGTGCATCTTTAGCTTCTAAAAAAGAGGTTATCTCGCCATCATACTTTCCTACTTTGAGTGCAAAAGTTTTCACCACACTTTTAATCAATTCGTTTACATCCACCTCTTTCATTTTCAGCACCGTCTTCTGGCGTTCAAACATGGACATTTGTAAAACTTTCTCTACCTGAAACCGTAAACGTTTGGTTTCGTCGTTTATCACACCAGAGATATGTTTAAACAGTACAGGCGACTTAGAGACCGACTCATCTTGCAACATTTGTGCTGCTAAAGAGATGGTAGATATAGGCGTTTTAAACTCATGCGTCATATTATTAATAAAGTCGTTCTTTATCTCCGATAGTTGCTTCTGTCTAAAGATGCTTACGATAGTAAAAAGAAAGATCACCATCAAAACAATCGTAAAGATCAGAGAAGGTATCATAAAACGTACGGAACTAAAAATATACTTACTGAGTTTAGGGAAATGTACCCTTATCAATCCCATTTTCGATGGTCCATCATTCTGAAACAATACCTGCGTATAGGTTACATCTTCGCCCACCGAAGAGAAATTGGTGTTTCTATAGACCTCCTTACCATCCTTATCCACCACCATAAAGTGGTATTTTAAGTCGATACCATTATTGTAGAGTTCAGCCTTTAGGTATCTATCGAGCGATTTGAAATCAATTCGTTTTTCCAAAGGCTCACTACTTGCCGTATAGAGAATCCGATATACCACCTCATCTAACATAGCACGTTGGTAAAGATAGCGCCCCTTGATTACCTCTTTCATATCTTGTGAGGTATGCATTATCGAGTTTTTCCCTTGGTTCTTAGAAATAAGCGCCTTAGGAACAGGCTTTGAAGTAGGTATACGGTATTGAAATTTAAAAGTAGACGAATAGTTGATACCATTTTTAGTAGAGGAGATATGAAAATGTTCCTCTTTTTGCAAAAGGCTATCAATATCATTTTTATCGCCGTTTTTTAAATTTCTATAAGCTCTATCTGAACGTTTTGTTGCCTCTACGTCTTTTTCAAGAAAGCGAGCTGTCTCGTCATATTCTAGATTTTTTGCCGCCGTAAATAAGCCACGTTTAACAGATTCATCAAATTGTTGACGACGCATTTCCACCATCTCCTCAATGTAACTCACTTGAAGATAGAGAAGTATCAAGAATGACACAGCCATCACAAATCCTAATATCCATATAGTTGACTTTTTCATATCGCAAATTTAAGAACAACGAAAGATTTGCCCTAATAATTAACTGCAATTAACCCATAATTTCCCAGTTTTAACTTAAAAAGGTGGATAAACATGGATAATTAACTACTTTTAATACAGGATAAACAATTACTCACACTTTTTTTGTATTTGTAATTGTTTATCACTGTCTGTTTATCTAAACATCTACTCCTCTTTGTTCTCTCCCTCCATAAAATCGCTAATCAATTGTTTCTGTATATCATTAGGCACCAATTCATAGCGATCAAATTTCATCACAAACGAAGCACGTCCGCCTGTTATAGAGCTCAGTGTTGTAGAATAAGAGGTCATTTCCTTGAGTGGTACCTTAGCCTCCAACTTCTCGTAACCAAATTCGCTACTCATTCCCACAATAACGCCCCTTCGTCCCTGTAAATCGCTCATCACATCACCCGTTTTATCTGCAGGCACAAACACCTCTACATTATATATAGGTTCCAAAATCTTAGGACCAGCATTTCTAAAAGCTTCACTAAAGGCATGTCTACCAGCCAACATAAAGGAGATCTCATTTGAATCTACAGGATGCATCTTACCATCGTATACAATCACACGTACATCTCTGGCATACGATCCTGTTAGTGGACCTTGGTCCATTCGTGTCATAATTCCTTTTAAAATAGCAGGCATAAAGCGTGTATCAATAGCTCCTCCCACAATACTATTAATCAGCACCAGTTTGCCGCCCCAATCCAGTGTAATTTCCTCTTTTCCCTTGACAGAGATTTTAATCTCCTTACCATTTATGGTATACATCGATGGTAATGGGTCGCCCTCTTTATAGGGTTCCACAAGAAGAGACACCTCACCAAACTGGCCAGAGCCACCAGATTGTTTTTTATGTCGATAATCGGCCGCAGCCATCTTAGTAATCGTTTCACGATAGGGTATTTTCTGCTCTTCAAACATTACCTCCATCTTTTCATTATGTGCAAATCGCCATTTCAGTGTACGTAGATGAAATTCACCTTGACCATGCACCAACGTCTGTCGGAGTTCTTTGGATTGCTCCACTACCCAAGTTGGGTCCTCCTCACGCATCCGTGTAAGAATACTCATCATTTTCTCTGTATCGGATTCAACCATAGGCTTTATAGCACGTGTAAATTTCGAGTTAGGATATTTAATAAAATTGAAACAATACTCACAGCCCTTTTCATTTAAGGTATTACCCGTACGTACATCCTTTAGTTTTACCGTAGCACCAATATCTCCAGCAGATAACTCCTCCACTTTACTTCGGATAGCACCAGCCACCACATAAAGTTGTGCAATACGCTCCTTACTCTCTCTATCCGCATGTATTAAATCCATCCCTTCGCGTACCTTACCGCTCATCACCTTAAAGTAGGAGATTTCTCCAATATGCGGTTCAACAGATGTCTTAAAGAAATAGAGAGAGGTTGGTCCATCCACATTAGGTGCAACAGCATCACCCGCCACATTTTCCACACATGGCATTTCAGAAACAAAAGGAACAACATTACCCAAAAATTCCATCAGTCGGCGCACCCCCATATCTTTTCCCGTACAAACGCAAAAGAGTGGAAAAATGCCTCTACTAGCTAATCCCTTACGAATACCCTCTCGCATCTCATTTTCAGAGAGTGTGTCATTTTCAAAAAATTTATTCATTAATCCCTCATCATTCTCTGCAGCAGCCTCCACTAATGCTTTATGCATAGCCATGGCTTTCTCCATCTCCTCAGCAGGAATAGGCGAGATAGTAGGTTCTCCACCATTTGGTTTCCACGTATACATCTTCATTACCAATACATCAATCAGTGCATGAAAATCGGGACCTGTAGTTAAAGGATATTGCACTGGCACAACACCTGCCCCATACACCTCTTTTAGCTCCTCTAAAATTGTATCGTAGTCACATTTATCTTGGTCCAGTTGATTCAATAGAAAAATAACTGGTTTATTTAATTTACGTGTATATCTAAAATGATTTTGTGTACCCACTTCAGGTCCGTACTGGCCATTGAGTACAATAATGGCCGTATCTGTTACATTTAAGGCCGTCACCACTCCCCCTACAAAGTCATCTGCTCCAGGGGCATCAATAATATT
The DNA here is from genome assembly GCA_028707655.1 of Bacteroidaceae bacterium. Taxonomy (GTDB): domain Bacteria; phylum Bacteroidota; class Bacteroidia; order Bacteroidales; family Bacteroidaceae; genus JAQWAN01. The sequence goes on along the minus strand of JAQWAN010000055.1, from coordinate 2,425 downwards.
CAACTTTCGTTTATTCCATTCTACATGAAAAACGGTAGAAAACACGGAATAACCATACTCATGTTCCACTGGGAAATAATCGCACACTGTATTCTTTGCTGCTACCGTACCGCAACGTTTAATGATTCCACTCTCGAAAAGCATCGCTTCAGCGAGAGTGGTTTTCCCAGCGCCAGAACTCCCCAACAAGGAAATGTTCTTAATTTCGTTTCTCTGATATACCTTCATAGTCGTATTGTTTAAAACGTTAACACTCACATTTCTTAAATGTGTTAAAATTGCTGACCCGAAAATTATACATAATATTCTTTAAAAACAACTAAATATTTGTGTTACAAAACAATGTTATTCAACATAAAGGAACTCTCTTATAGATAGATAGCCATCGTTATCCTCACTTATATTCTTCTCAACTTAATAACATTATATAGAAGTTCAACACCTAAGAAGTTATAAAGCAAATTATAATCACAAGCATTACTACGTATTACTAAAAACAATTATCTTTGTATCAAAACAAAAACATGGCAGGCCTCTATTTACATATTCCCTTTTGCAAAAAACGTTGCATCTATTGCGATTTCTACTCCACAACACTAGGAGCAGCATGGCGAAAACGATACGTAGCGGCTCTATGCCAAGAACTGACCAAAAGAAAAAGCTATCTTAAAGGAGAAGAGTTAGAAACGATCTATCTAGGTGGAGGAACGCCCTCGCAGCTAGACGAAGATAATCTGACCACTCTCTTTCAAGCTATAGCTACTACCTATAATCTAGAGAGGTGCAACGAGATTACTATAGAAGCCAATCCAGACGATTTAACCCCTAGCTATATAGAACTCTTGCAAAACTATCCTATCAATCGCATAAGCATTGGTATACAGACTTTTCATGACAAGATGCTTACCCGATTAAACCGTCGGCATACCAGTCAGCAAGCCATAGAAGCAGTAGAGAACTGCACCAAAGCTGGCTTTACAAACCTCAGCATCGACTTGATGTATGGACTCCCTGGCGAGACCTTGGCCGATTGGGAAAAAGATATCCAACAAGCAATAGCTCTACATCCCAACCATATTTCGGCCTACCATCTTATCTACGAAGAGGGAACCGCGCTTTGGCAATTAAAAGAGCAACACCAAGTAAGTGAAGTAGAGGAAGATCTTAGTCTTGCTTTCTTCTCCACCCTCATCCAACAGCTCACAGCAGCAGGATACGAACAGTATGAGATTTCTAATTTCTCCTTACCCGGGTATGCCTCCAAGCACAATAGCTCCTATTGGGAGGGTACACCCTATTTAGGATGCGGCCCCTCAGCCCATTCTTTTGATGGTTTATATCGTTCACACAACCCAAAAGATATTGTGGCCTATACCCATGCCATCGAAAAAGGTCTCTCGCTCCTCGAGGTAGAAGAGACAACACTTTACACACGCTATAACGATTATATCATCACCTCACTGCGTACAAGTAAAGGCTTATCCTTGACCTATCTAAAAGATAAATTTGGAGAAACGCTCTACCGTTATTGTTGCGAACAAGCACAACCACATCTACAACAAGAGATGCTCCTCCAAAGAGGCCATTCTTTTTTCATCAGTAAAAAAGGTCTTTTTATATCAGACGGAATAATGAGCGACCTGCTCTTTATTGAGGAGGAATAAGCTACTATCTCTACATCCCCTATTTTTATATCCAATTTTAAATCAAACATTTAGGTTTATTGCAAACGTTTGCGCTCTTTTTTTGCAACTTTTTGACATATTGTGTATTTATTATGAAACAAAACAAAATATATTTGTGGGTAACTTTAATAACACTTTATTATGAAAAAGATATTTTTACTCTTATCTCTATGCTTTTTGTGCATAGGAAGTAGCATTCAGGCTCAAACATTTCCAGTTGGTAGTAAACTGTTTTTAAAACCAAATCTATGGAATGTGGACGGCGCGCGATTCGCAGCCTATTTCTTCGGAGATGGAGGTAATACATGGACAGATGCTACTGCCACATCTCCAGCCAACGACACCTACCAAATTATTGTTCCTACAGGAGAGTGGACTACCGTTATCTTCTGCCGAATGAATGGCACATTAATGGAGAATAATTGGACTAACAAGTGGAATCAATCACCAGATGTACCCTATAGTGCAGGTAACAACACCTATAATGTAACAGATTGGGCTGATGGCGCATGGATAGCTCCCACTAATTACAGCGAGACATTGGCTTCTGCAGATTTAACAAATTATGGAGCAAATGCACTACAACTAACTAATAGTTTAACCATCAACAACGCTATTAGTAACGAGCAATTGGCAACTCTAAAAACAGCATTAGGTGCCAACACAACTATTAACAGCATTACTATTGAGGGCGATGTACCTACCAATTGGGCAGAAAACTATTATGCAGCTTGAGATCG
>JAQWAN010000054.1 GCA_028707655.1 Bacteroidaceae bacterium | reverse complement strand
GTACTTTGATATATTGAACCCCCGTATTGGTTTGAATGGGATAGCGTGCCATTCCCGTTTTTCCTACACCAATGGTGTAGATACGTATGGAAAAGGTTTTTGCTATCTCTGCTGCCGTTAATGGCGAAATGTCTCCGGAGTTATTTGTTCCATCCGTAAGTAAAATGATCACCTTCGACTTGGCCTTGCTATCCTTTAAACGACTGATAGCATTGGAGAGTCCCATACCAATGGCAGTACCATCATTAATCAATCCATTGAGAGCCATATTGGCATCTACACTCTGAAAAAGGTTTAACAATACACCATGGTCTATCGTTAATGGACATTGGGTAAAGCTCTCACCGGCAAAGACCGTTAGTCCAATATTATCGTGGGGACGGGAATTAATAAATTCCGTGGCCACCATTTTGGCTGCTTCTATTCGGTTGGGTTGTAAATCTTCTGCCAACATACTAGTAGATACATCTACCGCCAACATGATATCAATACCATTCATCTCTTCATCTTGCCATTTATCCACACGCTGTGGACGCGCTAAAATAAACACTACTAAAACGAGTGTAGCCACACGTAGTAAAAAGGGAGCATGGTATAAATAGTTCTTATAGGTTTTTGGCACATTTTTATAGGCCATTGTAGTAGACACCTGTAAGTGCGCCGATTCACTCTTCCTCTTTTTGATATACCACCATATGTAGGGGATAATTAGAAAGAGCAGTAATAAACATTCTATATTTGCAAATTTCATAGTGCTTTCATTCAAATAAATAATCGATAAAGATCGCGAATAACAAAATACAAAGCAGTTAAAGAGGAAGCAGAGAGCACGATAATCAATAATAGAAGAAGTACACGGTTCTTCTTAGAACGTTTCTCTACGATAGTCATCTCTTTAGGTTGCGTATCTGCTTCAACAGGCTCTAATTTTGTTTTATCAATAAAATCGATTGCATTTAATAGGTTCATGTCGTTCTCATTCATCAAAGGACGATGTTTCGCAAACTTAACCAAATCGGAGGTTTCAAAGAGCTCTTTCAACTCTCCAATATATTCCGCGTTATTGGTAGCTTGTAAGTGTTCAATGATTTCAGAGGTAGTCATCTCTAAAGCGTTAAACTCGAATCGCTCCTTGATATAAGAACGAATAACATCGGTCAGCTCGGTATAATACTCCTTCTCTCTGCTGTTTTGCCATTTCTTCTCGGCTTTAATGGTCTCGATTTCATGAATCGCTACTTGATGTGCAGGGAGTTTGGGAACAATCTTAACACGTCTTATGATAGGCTTATCTTCTATATATTTCCGAGTGAGATAAATCACAAGAAAAACAAAGCCAATAATAACTAAGGAAAGGAGTACGGACAGCTCTATATCTCCCCATACAAAAGCAGGACGCAGAATAGCTTTCTCTCCAAAGAACTGCTCAGGTTTGAGCGTGTCTACTGGTACAGACAAAACTTTAAGTGCCAACGATTTGGAATAATAGGTTGCACTATCTACTTGCACTTGAAAAGGAGGTATATAGTAAAGAGCGGAGTCGAAAGAGGTTATCTGATAGCGTTTCGACAGAATCATCCGTTTCTCATTATTCACATATTGCGTGTCAGGTAGCAGTTGTTGCAGAACGGATATTCCCTTCACTATAGTATCTTTGTAGGTGGGGAACACTACCCTATCTGTAGCATCTGTGCTAACCTTTAGCTGAATGATGGCTTGCTCGCCAATGAGTAGTTGAGTAGAATCGATGGTTGCCTCAAAAACAACTTGCTGTGCACGTAAGTTGGAGGTGGTTAAGCAGCACAACAAGACGAATGATGCAACCATTGATTTATATAAAGTTGAATAGTTCATTTTTCTCTAGTTTCGTTTAGCAAATAAGCTCAGAAGAGCTTTTACATAGTCTTTATCTGTTCGCACAGAGACATAATCAACATTGGTCTTCGCAAAAATGGTATATAGCTTTTCTTGCTGTTGCATCCACCAGTTGCGATGAGAGGATTGAATTGCTGCTGAAGAGGTGTCAATGAGTTGTTCATGACCGGTCTCTGCATCTTTCACTAGCATCAGACCAACAGAGGGCAACTCTTCTACACGTTTATCATAGACCTGAATGGCTACTAAATCGTGTTTCCGATTGGCTATTGCAAGAGGCTGTTTAAAATCGGCCTGGTCAATAAAGTCGGATACAATAAAAGCAGTACATCGTTTTTTGATAACATGTGTAAGATACTCAACAGCCACCTTTATATTGGTACGTCTGCCTACAGGTTTTAAAGAAAGCAATTCTTTGATGATATATAGGATATGTTTTCTCCCCTTTTGCGCAGGAATAAACTTCTCAATACGATCGGAGAAAAAGATGACACCTATCTTATCATTATTCTGAATAGCAGAAAAAGCCAATGTGGCAGATAACTCGGTGAGTAAATCCTTCTTCATCTGCTTACTTGTTCCAAATTCAAGACTAGCAGATACATCAATCAGTAGCATCACGGTCAGCTCCCGCTCCTCTTCAAACACCTTGATATAGGGTTTGCTAAAACGAGCAGTAACATTCCAATCAATATCCCTAATATCATCACCAAATTGGTATTCGCGAACCTCAGAAAAGGCCATACCCCTACCTTTAAAAGCAGTGTGATACATACCAGCAAAAATATTGTTGGATAACCCTTTTGATTTTATTTCTATTCGACGAATTCGCTTTAGTAATTCATTTGTTTCCATTGTTCTACCACTAACGATTAAGGCACTTCCACTTTATTCAAAATTTTGCTAACCACCTCGTCAGCAGTTAAGTCGCTTGCTTCGGCCTCATAAGAGAGTCCAATACGATGACGGAGCACATCATGTGCAACAGCACGTACATCTTCTGGTACAACATAACCTCTATGTTTGATAAAGGCATAGGTACGGGCTGCCAATGCTAGATTGATAGAAGCACGAGGAGAGCCACCAAAAGAGATCATCTCTTTTAATTCTTTTAGGTTATAGCGTTCTGGATAACGAGTAGCAAAAACAATATCTAAAATATATTGCTCAATTTTCTCATCTAAATAGACTTGTTGTACAATTTTACGTGCTTCTAGAATCTCATCTGCAGATAACAAAGCAGAAATGGTTTGATGCACTTTTGAAATATTCTGACGCATGATTAGACGTTCTTCCTCTAATTTAGGATAGTCAATAACCACTTTCAACATAAAACGGTCAACTTGTGCCTCAGGTAATGGATAAGTACCCTCTTGCTCTATTGGATTTTGTGTGGCAAGTACTAAGAAAGGCTTGTCGAGCGTAAAGGTTGTATCTCCTAAGGTTATCTGTCGCTCTTGCATTGCCTCTAACAGCGCACTTTGCACTTTAGCAGGGGCACGGTTTATCTCATCGGCCAAGATAAAATTAGCAAAAATAGGTCCCTTCTTTACTTTAAAGGTTTCCTCTTTCTGACTATAAATCATGGTACCCACAACATCGGCAGGTAACAGGTCTGGGGTGAATTGTATTCTACTATATTTAGCATCAATCAAAGAGGCCAATGTTTTTATAGCTAATGTTTTAGCCAAACCAGGAACACCCTCTAGCAATACGTGTCCATCGGACAATAAGCCAATTAAAAGAGATTCGACTAAGTGTTTCTGCCCAACTATAACTTGGTCCATACCTGTCATTATATTGGTTACAAAAGTACTTTTTTCTTCTATTCGTTCATTCAAAGCACGAATATCAATTGATTCTGCCATACAACTAATTTTAATATGATTACTTATTTATACTTACTGTGAAAAGACACGCATAGATGTGTTCTACTTCAGAATCCAAAGTTAACGTATATTCTTTAGGATTGCATTAAAAAATCATTAAAAAAGATTGAAAATATTTAGCAATAAGGCAGTTTTATTAAAATAAAACGGCTTTATGTGATGTATTCTTTACCCCAGTACAAACATAAGAAAAGGAGCCTTAAATGTTTTCTATTCATTTAAAGCTCCTTCAATATATCTCCTGGAAAAATCGCGTTAATCGATTGTTCCATATAAATCATAATCGTCAGTATCTTTTATGGTTACGGAATAAAAAGCACCTATTTCTAGGGGAGCAACCAAATCCTCCTTTTTCAAAAGAACTTCGGGGTCTACTTCGGGCGAATCAAACTCTGTTCTACCCACATAATATTCACCCTCTAAGCGATCGATAATAACCTTAAAGGTCTGTCCAATTTTCTGTTCGTTTACCTGTGCAGATACTTCGCGTTGAATCTCCATCAACTCATCTAAACGCTCTTGTTTAGTGGCAGGAGGTACATCGTCTGTAAATTTCTTAGCCGCAGGAGTTCCACCCTCTTCTGAATAGGCAAAAGCCCCCATACGTTCAAATTTAACCGAACGAACAAATGCCTTTAACTCCTCAAAGTCGGCTACTGTTTCACCAGGGAAACCTACCATTAGTGTAGTACGTAAATGAAGATTTGGCACCTCGTCTCTAAGCTGCTGAATAAGATCTAGCGTTTCTTGTTTAGAGACATGTCTATCCATACGTGTCAATATATTATCACTAATATGCTGCAATGCGATATCCAAATAGTTACAAACATTTTTATTTTCGCGTATCACACGGAAAAGGTCTGTTGGGAAATGAGCTGGATAAGCATAATGTAAACGGATCCATTCCACTCCAGGAATAGCAGCCATCTTTTCTACTAAGGTAGGCAACATCTGTTTTTGATAGAGGTCCACTCCATAATAGGTAAGTTCTTGTGCTATAATCTGAAACTCTTTCACCCCCTTTTTTACGAGATGTTCTATCTCCTCCACAATTTCCTCCATAGGACGCGATTGATGTTTCCCGGTGATAATAGGGATCGCACAATAAGCACACTTACGATCGCAGCCCTCTGCTATTTTTATATATGCGTAATGAGGAGGTGTAGTTAAACACCGCTCTAAGGATATTTTTTCATCGTAAGCATCACCTAGTTCACTAAGCAATCCCGTCCAATCGAACTTACCATAGAATTTATCTACCTCAGGTATTTCTAATTGAAGGTCCTTCAAATAGCGCTCACTCAAACAACCCATTACATACAACGACTCAATAAGTCCTGCATTCTTAGCATCTACAAATTGAAGAATCGTGTTAATCGATTCCTCTTTTGCATCTCCAATAAATCCACAAGTGTTTATAATAATGATTTCGCCCGTAGCTTTCTCACGGTCGTGAAATACGGTATAGCCTTTTGACTCAAATTGTCGCATTAGATGTTCTGAATCTACTAAATTTTTAGAACACCCTAATGTAATGATATCAATTGTTTTTTTTGACATTTATCTAACTGTTTTCTTTATTCACCAAATAGTGAACGTACAAATTCTTCTTTTCTAAATACTTGTAAATCTTCCATTCCTTCGCCTAGGCCTATAAACTTAACAGGTATCTTGAATTGATCGGAGATGCCAATTACGACACCACCTTTTGCTGTACCATCTAACTTTGTAACGGCTAAAGAGGTAACATCTGTAGCTAGCGTAAATTGCTTTGCTTGTTCAAATGCGTTCTGTCCGGTAGAGCCGTCTAAAACAAGAAGCACCTCATCGGGAGCACCGGGTACCACCTTTTGCATTACCTTCTTGATTTTAGTCAATTCATTCATTAAATTGACTTTATTATGTAAACGACCAGCTGTATCAATAATAACCACATCAGCATTATTAGAAACAGCAGAGCTAACCGTATCAAAAGCAACAGAAGCAGGATCTGCTCCCATACGTTGTTTTATTACTGGCACCCCTACGCGCTCACCCCAAGCAACAAGTTGCTCTACGGCAGCAGCACGGAATGTATCAGCAGCACCAAGATAAACCGATTTACCCGCTTTTTTATATTGGTAAGCTAACTTTCCTATGGTTGTTGTTTTACCAACTCCATTAACACCCACCACCATGATTACATAGGGCTTTTTAGCAATAGGATGATTAAATTCAAAATCTTCGTCCCCATTATTCTCCGTAAGCAACGAAGCAATCTCAGAACGAAGAATATCGTTTAGCTCTTTGGTGGTAACATATTTATCATTCGATACATGATTTTCAATACGTTCAATGATTTTAAGTGTGGTACTAACCCCAACATCAGAAGTGATTAGAATCTCTTCTAAGTTGTCCAGTACATCACTATCCACCGTTGACTTGCCAGCAACAGCACGTGCAATCTTACTAAAAACACTTTCTTTAGTTTTAGCCAAACCTTTATCTAGTGTCTCTTTCTTTTCTTTTGTAAAAAAGCTAAACAATCCCATCTTTATCGTGTATATTATTTTGTGCTACAAATATAGAACAAAAATACCAATGTTTAATTCATACATAAAAAAAACTTCTCTCCATAATAAATTATGAAGAGAAGTTTCTCAATAACATTGATATTATCAATATCTATTTCTTGAAAAAGTCTGCTACTTTTTCATTAGGTAACATTCTTTCATCAAATACATAAGCACCTGTTTTTTCAGACTTAAGCATTTTGATTACCTTAGTATAAGAACGTCCTTCTTTGTTTGCGGTTTGCAGGGTTGCAACTGTTTTCTTTGCCATGGTTGATCTTATTTAATTTCTTTATGTACTGTTACCTTCTTCAAGATTGGGTTGTATTTTTTCAACTCAATTCTTTCTGTTGTATTCTTTCTGTTCTTCGTCGTGATATAACGAGAAGTACCAGGCATTCCACTCTCTTTATGCTCTGTGCACTCAAGAATGACCTGAACTCTATTTCCTTTTGCTTTCTTTGCCATACAGCTATTTCTCCTTACTTTATTAGGCTAATATTTTAATGCTCTTCCAATCACAATATCCTTTGCTCACTGCATCTTTTAGTGCAGCATCTAGTCCCATCTTGTTGATGTTGCGAAGACCAGAAGCAGAAGTAGTTAAACTAATCCAACAGTCTTGTTCTACATAGTAGAATTTTTTCTTAAATAAGTTCACATCAAAAGTTCTTTTCGTTCTTCTTTTGGAATGCGAAACATTATTGCCAATCATGGCCTTTTTTCCGGTAATTTGACAAATTTTTGACATCTCTATTTGTTTTTAATATTTTATTCTGTACCTGTTTCCAAACAGAGTGCAAAGTAATAAATTTTATTGCAAATACACAAGCTTTTCTTTAAATAAATGCATCAAATCCTATCTTTTATTCCTCTCTCAGTGTTTTATAAAGCAAAATAAGCAGACTATTGCGAGATCTTAAGATATTTTGCTCCCTTCCTCTATTAAGATTTTGCAAAAGAGTAACCACCTTATCTTTCGTTGCAACAGCCATCCACACCATTCCAACAGGCTTTTCTGCAGTTCCACCACCAGGTCCAGCGATACCCGTTGTTGCAATAGCATAATCACTATCCATTCTCTCTAACGCACCTTTAGCCATCTCGATAACCGTTTCTTTACTAACTGCACCATAGCGTAATAGTGTCTCATCTTTTACTCCTAACAGCTGCTGTTTCATCGCATTGGAGTACACCACCACTCCTCCTTTATAATAGGAAGAGCAACCCGGCACTGCAACAATAGAAGCAGCAACAGCACCACCTGTACAACTTTCGGCCGTTACTAAGGTTTTCCCCTTTTGCACTAATATTTTTCCTATCAGCTCATTCATAGAGGCATCCTCTTCGGGTAGAATATCTTCTTTTAGCAGTTCAAGCAATTTTTCCACCTCTTTCAACATCACCATCTCCAAAAAAGGGTGATCTTTTCCGCGAGCGGTAAGCCTAAGTCGTATCAACCCTTGTTGGGGCAAATAAGCAAGAGAGAGCTGATGTGGTAATTCATCCTCCCATTCACTTAATCGTTCGGCCAAAACGGATTCTGGATTATTGATTACAAGGAATGTTTTATGAAGAATAACATCGGCCTCAAAGCGATCTTTTAAGCGAGGAATGACCTCATCGCTCATAACGGCTTTCATTTCTTGTGGTACACCTGGCATAGATACCAACACCTTTTCCTCTTGTTCAAACCAAGTGATAGGAGCCGTTCCAATTTTGTTAGGAATAACCGTACAATTATCTGGCACTAAAGCTTGATCAACATTAGAGGAGATCATAGATATATTATTTTGTTTTAACAGTGCTGTAACATGTTCCAAAACCGACTTGTCCTTGACCAATTTTGCACCAAAATAGTTACATAATGTTTTCTTTGTTATATCGTCTTTGGTAGGTCCTAATCCACCTGTCATCAGAATTATACTTGCAGGTCCGTGCATAGCTTGATGAATAGCATCTGTTATTTCATCTTCACGATCGCGTACCGAAGTGCGTTTAATAACTTCAAAACCAGCATCGTTTAATGCTTTACCCATCCAAGCAGAATTGGTGTCGACTACTTGTCCAATTAATAACTCATCCCCAATTGTGATAATCTCTACAAACATTTTAAATCCTTTTTAATTAGTTACGCGCGAATATGCAGGTAAATCGATAGTGCAAAAATCTTTATCGAGATATTTAAAATATCCCGTTATAGCAACCATTGCTGCATTATCAGTGGTATAACTAAATTTTGGGACATAAACGGTCCACTTATATTTTTTTGCATGTTCATAAAAAGCGTTACGTAAGCCATTATTAGCAGAAACGCCACCAGCCAAAGCAATATGATTAATCTTATACGCTTTTGCCACCTTACGTAGCTTATCCATCAAAATTTCTACTACTGTAGCTTCTAACGAAGCAGCAATATCTGTTTTGTTCTTCTCGATAAAGTCGGCATCCTCGGCCACCCACTTACGAAGCGAGTAGAGAAAAGAGGTCTTTAATCCACTAAAGCTATAGTTGTATCCCGCTATATGTGGCTTATTAAAAGTAAAAGCCTTAGGATTTCCTTGTCGCGCCAAACGATCAATAATAGGTCCTCCAGGATAGCCCAGCCCCATCACCTTGGAGCATTTATCGATAGCCTCTCCAGCTGCATCATCTATGGTTTGTCCAACAATCTTCATCTCTTTGTAGCTCTCCATAAGAATAATCTGAGAATTACCACCAGAGACAAGTAGGCAGAGAAATGGAAAGGGAGGTTGTTGTTTATCCACATCCTCGTCCTTAATAAAATGTGCCAAAACGTGTGCATTCAGATGATTAACATCAATCATAGGAATGTTTAAAGCACGAGCAAATCCTTTAGCAAAGGAAACGCCAACTAATAACGACCCCATCAGGCCTGGTCCACGCGTAAAGGCCACAGCGCTCAACTGTTCTTTCGTGATATTTGCACGCTTTATGGCTTCGTTTACTACGGGTACAATATTTTGTTGATGTGCTCTAGAAGCCAGTTCTGGAACTACGCCACCATACGACTCATGCACCGACTGACTAGCCACTACATTGGAAAGGAGTACACCATTCTTTATAATCGCAGCAGAGGTATCATCACAAGAAGATTCTATTCCTAGTATATAAGTATCCATACTACCATTTTAATGCGTCAATATTTCTAATCCTGTTTCTGTCATAACAAAGGTATGTTCCCATTGAGCAGAAGGTAATTCATCTTCTGTAACAACGGTCCAACCATCTTCATCATCCACAAAGACTTGGAATCCACCCTCATTTATCATAGGTTCAATGGTAAACACCATTCCTGGTACTAAAAGCATACCGGTATGTTTCTTACCATAATGTAACACCTCTGGTTCTTCATGAAACTCCAATCCAACACCATGTCCACATAGGTCGCGCACAACAGAGAACCCATTTTTCTGTGCATGTTGCTGTATGGCATGGCCAATATCACCAACAAAGCCAAAAGGTTTTGCAGCAGCAGCACCAACAGCTAAACACTCCTTAGCCACCTCTACTAAACGCTTATCTTTGGGCACTACTTCGCCTATCATAAACATACGAGAAGCATCGGAGTAATAACCATTATAGATAGTAGATACATCCACATTTATAATATCCCCCTCTTCCAAAATCTCCATTTCGCTTGGAATTCCGTGACAAACAACCTCGTTAATAGAGGTACAGACACTCTTTGGAAAACCCTCGTAGTTTAATGGAGCTGGGACAGCACCATGCTCAATGGTATAG
>JAQWAN010000053.1 GCA_028707655.1 Bacteroidaceae bacterium | reverse complement strand
GCAATGCCATGTTTGTCATAAAGTAGGCACTTCTTTGTTTCAATTGTGCATTCTCTGTTGTGCTGTCAAATGTAGCATTTGTTTTGCTTTTGCTAATAGGTTCTACTAGATAAACCCCTGCATTACCCTTAACAGGCGCTGAAGTTGTTTTTACAGCAGCAGCTGTGTAGGCGCTGATGATAGGCTCACTAGCACGTAGAGCAGCTACAAAAGTTGGGTTTGCAAAATTAACCATCTTTGCAGTATCCACAATAACCTTGTCCCATCCTTTAGCTTGTTCCACTGTTTGGATGTTTTTAGCAGCTAGTAGCTCTTTAATAGCAACCTCTTTCTTGTTACGTTTTACCTCTACGGTTAAGTCGGTTGTAACCGATGAGATAGGGCGATAACCCGCTTCTGTAATATTCTCTAGGGCAAGAATCAATAGATGATTATTGTTATCACATTTAAAGATATTGGAAACCTTAGCAGGTTTTGCTTTAAAGATCCAACGGATAGCTTCTTTTGTATCTTTGATTCCACCAATAGTAGGTTCGTTGCTCATGAAATCTTTTCTTTCTAAAACACGATATCCTTTTTCCTCTGCATTTTTCTCAATAGAACTAAGCGATTTGTTAGCAGCTAAGAAGCTGTTCAAACCATTAAATGCTTTCTTGAAAGTAGTAGAGCTATATTTATTAACACGTTTTACAACAGCAAGTTTATATTTTGGTGTAAACTCTTTTTTGTTCAACACTTGTACAATCATGCTACTAGGTCCAAAATCGATAGTAGCTATCTCTTTTTTCTTTAGGTTGTTGATGGTGTTAATATAGGTAACCAATTGGTCGTTTAATGTAGCACGCTCATAACTCTTGTAGGTTAACCAAGTGGATTGTCCAGCTGATTTATCTTGAGAATATTGTTTAGCAAGTGCTTTAAAATCGGCTCCACCCTTTAATGCTTTGTAGATACTATCTGCCAATTCTTTTGTTTGCGTAGCATCTTGTGTATACACTTGGATGTGTCTATACTCAATAGAATCGGCTAGAGATGTTTTAGCAATTAATTTAAAGGTGTTGTATGAGTCATCGCTAGTGTTATAAAAAGTAGAATACACTGCATTCTCTTTGATTGAATCGATACGACTTGCTATTTCCTGAGGAAATGCACTCTTTGCATAGAATACATCTGCAAAAGGAACAGAAGAGCGTGATTTACGAACAACATTCGCGTAATTACTATTCTTCGCTAACTCTTTTTCATAACCAATCACTTCGTTGTTTAAGTTCTCGCGGTCTTTTTGACTTGGACGAACATGCACATCAATATATTTGAAGTCTCTTGATTCAGCATCTTGTTTGAACAACTCTTTTTTCTTATCATATGCTTTCTCCAGGTCTGCATTTGTTACTTGAACAGAGCTATCTGGAATAGCAGTGTAGGGTATACAAGCTAGCAATAAGTTTGCTTGATTGTTTTTATCTGCAAAGCTAGTTTCTGTTTCTACGTTGTTTACAAGTGTTGTTTGTGCAATAAGTGTTCTGTATTTTTCGAATAAACGATTAGCTCTTAGTGTACGTTCCAACCATTTCCAAAAAATATGTGTGTTCTCAAATTGTTCAGCATATTGTTGACGCATTGGCGATTGTGCCATTTTTGCGTAATTAGCAAGGAACATTTTTAAAACATCATAATCAAAAGCACCTGTTTTTTGGTCTGCAAAAGGTGTGTTCTTTAATAATGGATCGCTACCAGCTATAAGGATAGATTCAATCTCTTTATCTGTAACGGTTAATCCAAGTTCTTTTGCTTGATCTTGAATCATGATATTTGCAATAGCTGAATTCCAAACCTCGTTTCTAACCTGTAAAAGTTGTTGCTCTGTAAGAGTTGAAGCACCAGCCTGCATTTTGCGTACGATGGATAATTCTTCTACTTCTTGTTGAAATTCACTATAAGGAATGTCTTCGCCCGCTACTTCACCTACGTTTCTAGTCTGCTGATGCGGTTGCAAAACTTTCCAAGCGTCGCCTGCAATAAAAGCAAATAGGCCTAGACCTATAACAATGACTAATAGGACCCCTTTGTCCCTGATCTTCTGTAATGTTGCCATGTAATTATATGGTTTTAAATTGATTTATTAGATTTTAGATTTTATAAGTTTTGCGCACGAAGATACAAAAAAATGTATATATCAGTCTACATATTTTTGAAAAAAAACGATAGAACTTTTAGAATTGTGTTTCCCTTCTCTTTTTTGCGGTGTAATACGATGTTTTTTACTGAAAAATATTAATTAAGACTATCCTTTTGAATGCTGTCGGTACGTATGCTATCGTTGGAGGAGGTGTCGAAAGGAAAAATTCCACCGCTATTACGAATCTCATAATTGGTGAATTGTTCGTTCGATTCGAAACCATATCCAGTAATCACTTTATCTATTTGTTGAATGCGTATAAACTTTTTAGAATAAACACGTTTGGTGTTTTGGTCCCAAAAAAGTTGTTCCGTGTCAAAGGTCTCCTCTTTTTGATTCTTGATGTGGATATTGCCCTTTAGCTCCCATAGTTTTTTCTTGTCAAAGAAATAGGCTGTATCTGCTTCAATGCTAGCCTCCACATGGAGGAGGGTATCAAACTTCTCGAGATAGACCCCCTTTTCAAAGGACCAGTAGGAGGGGCTTTTTTTGTCAAAAATCATCCATTCTTTAGCTATAATCTTATAGCGTATGATGCCGGAATCGGAAACCAAGGTATTCACATCTTTGGTGAACATGGCAGGTAGGGAGTCTCTCACAACAAGTACTCTTGTCTCTTCTGCTTTCTTGGAACAGGAGTAAAAAAGAAGCATAATAGCTACCAGTAGGGTAGCTATTATGCTGTTCAATATGTTTACTCGTTTATTTTTCAATAACATGTGTACATTAGTCTACGGTACGAATGGTAGTGGTTTCACCAATCCATCCGCCAATTTTTACTCTTTCTCCTTTTTTCATACCTAAGAAGAATAAATCGGATGTTTTAGGTAGATGTGCCATGTAAGTTCTAATCAATTGATTAGCATCTTCAGCACTACTAGGGTCCACTCTTTTAGCTTGATTCAATTTATCGATAGCTGCACTATAGGTACATCTATTTAAAGCTGGTTCATCTCCCCAATTTGGGTTAGAAGCATACATCTTAGCAATAAGGATATATGGAGCACCATAAGCATCATTATATTTAACGGCTTCTAATGCAAATTTACGTGCTAAAGAGAATTTCTTTTTTGAAGAAATAACAACTGCTGCTGTGTAAGCATATTCTGCTTTTTTAGCGTTGTCTGTTTCTAACTGAATAGCTTGTTCAAAATAGGGAACAGGATCTTCCTCTTTTTTGATAGACATAAAGGCACATCCAATAGCCGTTTCTGCTGTTGGGTTTATCTCATGTGCATAACGTGCGGCATTAAAATAGGCGTCATTCTCTGTACAACCTAGTTTTCTCATAATTTTCACCACAGTGTTTAAGAAATCAAGATTGGTCTTGTTTTCCTCTACTTTAACGGTGTAAATACTATTTAAATCGTCACAGTTTGCAGCTCCACTATTAATGAAAACAGCATCAATATTATCCTTGATGGTGATTAGTGCTTCTTTTTTCTTTTCTGAGCGAATAACAGCAATAGCTTTCTCTGCTAAATCGGAAGCCACCATATAGTCGTTAATAAATTGCTCTTTGTAGGTTGCATCTGTTTTGAATAAGTCGGCAGCTACCTCCATAAAATCTTGTAGTACGAAATAGCTCGTTCTTTCTTTTTCCATGTTCATCACCTCTGAAAGCATTGTATAGGCTTTCTTTAGGTCAATGCTCTTGCCAGCATAGCTCACATACGTATGTGCTTTTAGACCCAATAGATAACCAGGTCTTGATGGCGTACGAACCAGTTTATTTAAGTCGTCAAGATATTTGATACGTTGGTCGTAAATGGCTAATAATTCATCCAAATAGGCCTGTCTTTGTTTAGGATCTTTGGCTTTAACGAACAAGTGTGAAACAATCTTTACACCATTCGTATAAAGAGACACTTGAGCTCTTGGTGCTTCTGTAAAAACGGCTTTCCAAGGTTTGTATGCATCTACATAATTTTTTGTTTTTACATACTCTACATAAATACTGATGTTTTGTAGGCATCGTAAGCTATCTTCTCCATGGCCAAACCGTGACCCATCATCAACACCTTTCTGTGCAAATGAGGTCATGAAATTTGCAGAGAAAATCAAAAGTAAAAGGATTAACTTTTTCATACTTGTTTTTTCTTTTTTTGTTATTGTATTTTCCATTTTGAGAACCAACCCTCATTAAATGTAATTCCTATGTTTATTCTAAGTTGTTGCTCTTTGATACTGCTAAAGTTTTTGGGTTTCACTTGCACATATTGTCCAGAGATACTCAACAAGGATTTGCTTCCAAAAAGAGGTAGTCCAAAACCTGCAGATACTCCATATTCGCTAGCACCACGTTCACCCATCACCTTGATGTAAGAGTCGGTGTAGTATATACCCGCACGATATTTGATGCGTGATAGATAGCTTTTTGAGAGTGCATTAGGTATATATTCAGCACCAATCGATAATTTAGAGCGGTTGCAAAGTTGCTTTTCTTGTTGTAAGAAAACCGTGTTGCCCCATTTCTGATAGGTGTAATCGGCAGCAAGTGTTAGTTGTTTGTTGTGCATATAGCTAACACCAATACCAAAGGCGTGTGGTAATTCAAATCCACCGTTACTCTCAATGGTTGTTGTGCTATAAGCAGAGGTGCTTGCATCAATCAGTTCTTTTGTCTCGAAAGAGGTACTACTCAATTCGTGTCCTAGCGAGTAGGTCAATCCTAAAGTAAGTTGATCTCTCTCGGAGAGCTTATGGGTATATTGTAGTCCTAAATCTAATTTATAATCGTGTATAGTAATACCGTTGGAATAGGAGGGGCTATCAATGCTCGAGTCTGAAAAAGAGAGCTGTGAGTAGTGTGCTAAATCGCCAAATAGATAGGATAGGTTAGCTCCTACTGATAGATTTGTTGTTACTCGGTAACCAACACCAAAAAAAGCCTGACTAATTCCTCCATTACCCTGAAATGTATTTACATAACTCACCGTTTCACTTCCAGCAAGTTTGCTTTCTGCCGTTGTTGTGTTATACCCCACACGAGAGAAGGGGAGTATACCCGCTGTAAAGGCTAGTTTATGATTCAGTCTAAATTGCATTGCAATATAGTCTAATGTAGAGTTTTTAGCATTCAATTTTATCGTTCCATTGTCAAAATTGCTGTTTTGAAGTGATATACCTCCCTCAAAGAGAAACGTCAACGAATCAACCGCTGTATAAGAGGCTGGATTAGTCACGTTTATTTGTCTGCCATCTCTTAATCCAATAGCGACTCCACCCATTGCTTTACTATTACCAAAAGATTGATCAGATAACTGACCAAATCCGTAGCGTGAATAGGGCGAGTTTATGCCTGGAGATGCTTCGTTTTCGCTTTGCGCAAAAAGAGTTATAGCAGACAACATGCATAAAAATGCAATAGAAAATTTCTTATAAATTGTCATTATAATCTAAAATTCGGTTTAAACCTTTGAGTACTAAAAAACTGTCTGCAAATATGCAGCTTTTAAATTTTCTATCAAAAGGAATTTCATCTCCTCCTGTTAAAAAAATCAAAAGATTTGAATAATTATCACTAAAATGTGTTATGTATCCTGAAATCTCTAACTCTACTCCATGAAGCACGCCAGATCGTATTGCTGTAGCTGTATCCTGTCCAATCCAAGGATTTTCTCCCTCGGGTGTAACAATTGGCAATTGGTTTGTAAAATGATGCAACGCTTTTATGCGCATTTTTATTCCAGGAGAAATATTGCCACCCTCATACTCACCTCTCTCATTTATGAATTCGTAAGTGATGGCTGTTCCCGCGTCAATAACCAATATATTTCGATTTGGAAAGGCAGAATAAGCACCTACAGCAGCCGCTATCCGATCACTTCCCAAAGTGGTCTGTGTTTTATATTTATTGCATATAGGCAATGGCGTTTCACTATTCAAAAATAGAACAGGAATCGCTAGTGACTCTAAAGCAGCATTTAATTCCGTAGATAACGCAATCACCGAGGAAACAATCGCCTTTTGAGGCTGATGTTGCTGGCAAAACGCTAGAAGACGCTGAGGGTTTCTATTATCGCTAATTATCCGATCAATGAGGAGAGAACCTTTGAAGATGGCCACCTTAGCCGTTGTGTTACCTATATCTACAATTAATTTTGTTTCATCTTTCATTACTGCAAAGAAAGCGAAAAAAAATGGTATTTTGAGCTAAATGAGCGGTAAATCTAGAAATCACAACTACTTTTTTCATTAATAATCGTCTGTTCCCTTTATTTCTTTTATTTTTGTGGCAAAATAATCGCTAGGTATGAATAGAACTCCTTTTTATAAGAAAATACATTTTCTCATTGCAGCATCCTGCATCTTGTTCTTTTGCGCTTTTCCTTTAGTTGCTACTGCTCAATCGGCCTCCTCGCTTTCAGTAGCAAAGGAGCGCGTAAGCAACGATTCTATACGTGTTAGTCTATTGACCTGCTCACCTGGTAATAAGTTGTATATCCTGTTTGGGCACTCTGCTATACATTTTGAGAATGTCACCCAATCGCTCAATCTGGTTTTTAATTATGGTGTGTTCAATTTTCAAGCCCCCCATTTTTTGTGGCGTTTTGTTAAGGGGGAGACCGATTATCGTTTAGGAATCAATCGGATGGATCGGTTTGTTGCTGCTTATAGAGGTTTGCAATCTGATATTGTGGAGCAGGAATTAGATTTAACTGCTGCTGAAAAGGCGGAGATATGGCAACTGCTTCAAATTAATTATTTACCCGAAAATAGGGTGTATCGTTATAGCTTTTTGTATGATAATTGTGCCACACGCATTCGCGATAAGTTTGAGGAAATTCTCTCCTCTAAATTGGTTTATAATTTTAACAAAAAAACATACACTTTTAGAGATATATTACATAAATATACAGCTAAAAATCCATGGGCGCAATTTGGAGTCGATTTATGTCTTGGCCCAGAAGCCGATCGGCCCATTACCAAACGGCAAGAACTCTTTATACCCGATTTCTTAGCCGATGCTTTGTCTCATGCCACCATAAGAACCGAAAATGGAGAAAAGCCACTGCTTATAAAAGAGGTGAAAATAGTGGATGTAGTGGGGCACAACTGGCATTCCTGGTTAGATGTGGTTACCCCCCTTTTAGTAGCATTATTACTGCTTAGTGGTACGCTTTTCTTTACTGTTCTTGGTTTTTTGAAGCGTAAACGTTTTGTCTGGCTAGATGTTTTCCTCTTTGGATTAGCTGGTATAACAGGTTGTGTGATCACATTTCTAGTACTGTTCTCGGTACATCCTGCTGTGAGTCCAAACTATCTTGTACTCTTTTTGCATCCATTGCACCTGCTCTATCTACCTTTTCTCTTTACCTCCTCCTGTCCGAAAATTAGAAAGGGGTATTCCCTACTAAATATAGTGGTTTTAACACTCTTTATGCTCCTTTTTATTCTTAGTATACAATGTTTTGACTTAGCTATCGTACCTTTGGCACTTTGTTTATGGATACGTGCTGTATTCCATCTATTAATGTATAAAAAAGGATGAAAGAATTATTAACCTCTCTTGTTGCCGTTATTGCCATCTCTGGGGCGCAGGCTCAATCTATGGCTACTTCGCCTAAATTGGTGATAGAGCTAACCATTGATCAGCTGCGTACCGATTATATAGAGCGCTTTTCGCCACTGTTTGGACCCAACGGTTTCAAACGATTGTGGCGCGATGGTCAGGTATATACGGAAATAGAGTTTCCTTTTGCACGACCCGACATGTCGTCGGCTGCTGCAGCCATTAGTACTGGAACCGTACCTCGCATAAATGGTATTGTTGCCACCTCTTGGCTCAACAGAAAGACGCTAAACCCGGTTAACTGTGTAAACGACCCAGCTTTTATGGGAGTATATACCGATGAAACAGTGTCGGCTAGTCAACTGTTAACCTCTACTGTAACCGATGAGTTAAAAATAGCAACGCAAGGAAAAGCGATTGTCTATTCCTTTTCTCCCTTCAGTGAGACAGCGGTTCTCTCTGCCGGTCATGCTGCCGATGGTGCCTTTTGGTTAAATCCATCGAATGGCAAATGGTGTGGCTCAACTTACTACGGCGATTTCCCTCGCTGGTTATCCCAATATAACGACCAAGAGGGCATCGATTTCAGGATAGATAAAATGGTTTGGGAGCCTACTTATCCAATCTCCATGTATAAGTATCTGTCGTCCGATTGGGTAGACACCTCTTTCTCACATAAATTTAGTCGCTTTAAATATCAGAAATATAGTAAATTAACCACCTCTCCACTTATCAATGATGAGATCAATAAGGTGGTGAAGACCTGTTTAGATCGTTCCACTATTGGATACGATGCGGTGACCGATTTTTTATCGATTAGCTATTACGGTGGCAATTTTGACCACAAAACGGTAAAAGAGGCACCCTATGAATTACAAGATACCTATGTACGTTTAGATAAGAGCATTGAGAACTTACTGAATATAGTCGACCGCAAGGTCGGTTTAAAGAATGTACTCTTTGTTGTTGTCTCTAATGGATATACTGATCCCGATTCGTTCGATTCCAATGCATATCGAATCCCTAGAGGGGAGTTCTATATGAACCGTTCTGCTGCGCTGCTGAATATGTACCTCATGGCACTATATGGCGAGGGTAAATATGTGGACGGCTATTTGGGTCAGCAGATTTATCTAGACCATACGCTTATTCAGAAAAAGCAACTACTTCTATCCGAAGTGCTCGATCAATCGGCTAACTTCTTGGTCGACGTAAGCGGTGTACAAGAGGTTTATTCCTCTCATCGTCTTTTGTTAGGGTCTTGGAACCCACAGATTCGTTTAGAGCGAAACTTATATCATCCATTACGGTCGGGCGACTTAACCATGAAGATTCTTCCAGGATGGATGATTATGCAGGAGAAACCACTCTCTTCGCAGTTAGTGCGTAGTGCCTATTTTTCTGCTCCTCTCATCTTTTTAGGCAACGCTGTTGCCCCCACTATTATTCGTACACCTATACAGGTAGAACGTCTTGCTGCTACGCTATCGCAAGTGTTGCGCATCAGACCACCCAACGCCTGTTCTGCCATGTCTTTACCTATTCAATATTTGAAAAAAAAATAACAATTAAAAGTAAAATAGGTATTTAAAAACTATCTTTGTACTACTAATAGAAATTGAAATAAAATACATACAATGGGATTTAATGAATTTATAAGTAAGCTTTTTGGTAACAAAGCAAACCGTGATATGAAGGAGACTCAACCTTGGGTTCGAAAAATCAAACAGGTTTACGATGAAATAGCCAAATTGGATAATGATGCATTGCGTGCAAAAACAGAAGAGATTAAACAATATATTCAAGATTCTGTAAAAGAGGAGCGCGCACAGATTGACGAGTTAAAAGCGAAAGTTGAAACACTTGAGATAGAGGATAGAGAACACGTTTTTAATCAAATAGATAATTTAGAAAAAGAGATATTAGAGAAATATGAGGTTGCCTTATCCGACATGCTACCTGTTGCTTTTTCCATTGTAAAAGAAACGGCAAAACGTTTCTCTGAAAATGAAGAGATAGCGGTAACAGCAACCCTTTTAGATAAAGAGTTAGCTGTATCCAAAGATTTTGTTCGTATTGAAGGCGAGAAAGCTATTTACAAGAATAGTTGGAAAGCTGGTGGAACAGAGGTGAAGTGGAACATGGTGCATTACGATGTGCAATTGTTTGGTGGTGTAGTTTTACACGATGGAAAAATTGCAGAGATGGCAACTGGTGAGGGTAAAACTTTGGTGGCTACACTCCCTGTTTTCTTAAATGCCTTAACTGGAAATGGTGTACATGTTATTACCGTGAATGATTATCTATCCAAACGTGACTCGGAATGGATGGGACCTCTTTATGAGTTTCATGGCTTGCGTGTAGATTGTATTGATAAGTATACACCCAACTCGGACGAACGTAGAAAAGCCTATTTAGCCGATATTACCTTTGGTACAAACAATGAGTTTGGTTTCGATTATCTGCGTGATAATATGGCC
>JAQWAN010000052.1 GCA_028707655.1 Bacteroidaceae bacterium | reverse complement strand
CTTTAGATGTATGGGAAACAAATTGACTTTTGCTACACTCCCTACTCTATCAGCAGATGTTAACAGTAGATATTACAATGCTCCACAAGCAGCATTAGAAATTCCTACAACCATAACAGTTGGTACAGAGTTAGACCTATCTGCACAAGACATGGTGATAGGAGTTACAGATGCTCCACAAACAACAACTTATACTTGGAAAACCGAAGAGGGAACTGCATTAGTTGCTGGTGAAGATTACACTGAAAACGCAGGTAAGTTTACCTTTATTAAAACACAAACCGAGCCTGTATATTGTGAGATGAGCAGTCTTGCATTCCCTAAGTTTTCTGGAGTAGATGCTTTTAAAACAACAAGTATCACTGTAGGCGATGCATCGGGCATACAAAACGAAACTGCAAATGCAGCAACCGTAAGCACAAGCAAAGGAATGATTACTGTGAATGGATTAGCAAACAACGATGTGCTTTCTATCTATACTATCACAGGAAGCAAGATTATGCAACAAACAGCACAAGAGGGAAGTTTCAGTCTTTCTGTTTTACCTAATCAATATATTGTTATTGTGAATGGTCAAGCACATAAAGTAGCTGTAAACTAATCAACTTTGAGATACAAAATAAGACTATCGTCTTAATTAAAAAAGGCTTACTCTATTAAAATATAGAGTAAGCCTTTCTTTTTATAGCTGTTTTTTTTTATAGAATCAATTCCCCTTTTCCTTGACGGACAATCTCTATGTCACCAGACGTGCAGGCAACAATTGTCGATTCCGTCATCACACCATCCTCTCCATCAATAACTAGAGCCACGCGGTCGCCATATCTCTCTATAATTAATGCTGGGTCAATAGAAAAATCGGGTTCATCCTCATCGAGAGGTAAAGAAGCCGTCATAATGGGAGCATCTAAACATCGTGCTATTTCTTTAATAATAGCAGCATCTGGCATACGGATACCCACCTCTTTACGATTTCTAAAAATCTTTGGCAAACTACTATTAGTGGGAACAATAAAAGTAAACGCCCCTGGTAAATTGCGTTTCATTAATTTAAAAACAGTATTATCAATCTTAGCATACTGACTAATCATACTTAAATCGTAACAGATAACAGAGAGCCTATTTTTACGTGGGTCCACCCGTTTTAACTGGCAGATACGCTCCACTGCTCGCTCTTTAAGTGCATGACATCCCACAGCATAAACCGAGTCGGTAGGAAAAATAATTAATCCACCATCATTAAGGATAGAAACAACCTGATCAATATCTTCGAATCTGTTATTAGCTGCATAAAGTTTAATCGTTTTCATTTTTTTCTTTTTTTAATTGTTCGGCTATTTGCCAAAAGAAATCGGCATGTTGAAAATCGCCTAGTTTAGAAAAGCAATCCCCTAATAACTCATGTACCTTTGCATCTTTTGGTCGCAAGTCGCATGCTTTCTTAAGATCGGTGATGGCCTCCTCATAATAGTTGCCGTTCATATAATTTTTAGCCCGATAATAGCGCGATTTAAATTGGTTAGGGTCTAATGCAATAGAGGTATTAAAGGCTTTTTGCGACTCAACACTATCTTTCTCATTATAATAAACAATTCCCAAACGGATCCATGCCTCGTTGTAATTGGGATACAAAGAGATTGCTTTTCTAAAATTAGCAATAGCCGACCTTGTATCAGAAGCTAGAGAGATCGAATGAATTCCCATCTCATAATATTCACGTGCTAGCTCCTCTAATCTCCTATCAATCAGCTCTCTCTCCAGCAACAACTGTTTATTTTTTTCTTTTAAGGTAGTAATACAACTCAATTTTCTACTGATAAACCGTTGCACCAATGGCTTTTCCACCTCATTTCGTGCATGCATGGCAATAAATAGTTCGCGCAATGTTTCTTGAAAATGCCCTGCATCAAAAGCCTTCGAAGCCTTCTGATAATGCACATCGGCTTTCGCTTCTTTTAAAGACTTATCAATGAGCATCTTATCATTAAAGGTGGTAGAGAAATTAGCAATCTCACGGCGAACAAAGATGTCGCGCTGCGTAATCATTTTCTCGAGAGAGAGTCCCTCAAGCGAAGTACATCTACTCAAAGCAACATAGGTCTGCCCACCTGCAAAAACGCCACCCGATAAATCAATCTTTACCTTCGTAAAGGTAAGTCCTTGACTCTTGTGTATTGTTAAGGCCCAAGCCAAACGAATAGGTAGTTGTACAAAAGTGCCTAACTCTATCTCTTCCACCTTTTTCTCCTTCTCGTTGTATTGATAACGCACATTTCGCCATAATTCAGGGGTTACCACATATTGATTACCCTCTTCGGTTAAGACTGTTATCGTCCCCTCCTCATTCATATCGGCAATCACGGCTAAGGTACCATTCACCCATCTGCGTTCAAAATCGTTTTTTATAAAGATCACTTGCGCTCCAACTTTTAAATCTAAATTCAAAGACGTTGGTAGACTAGACTCCGGAAAATCACCCTTTATCTCTCCATTAAAGAGAATGCTATCGCCCGATAGTTGTGCCAATTTCTCCTCATTTATGCGGTCCACACTACTCCTTCGAGTAGCCAAGGTGACATACATCTCCTCCTCCTTCATCCTATGTTGATAACGCGAATTAAGTAGCTGAAGATCTTGAGCTGTTGCTGTATTTGTACGGATATGATTTAGCACATTCACAAACGTCATATCGGTTTGACGATAGACTTTCAACAATTCAATAGAGACTAACTGCATAGACCGAAAAGCATGGGCAGAAAAGAAGAACACATTGGGATAAAATCGCTCAATGATATCTCTTGCACTAGAAGAAACAACAGGTTCTAACTGAAAGACATCTCCCACGAGCAACAGTTGTTTACCACCAAAAGGCTCGCGCATATTTTGCGAATAGATACGCAACACTTTATCAATAAAGTCGATAATATCTGCTCGTACCATAGATATCTCATCTATAATGATGAGCTCTAAGTTTTTAATAAGTTTCTTATGTGCTGCCGAATATTTTAATGTTTTATGAATCATGCCCCGCGACAAGCTATAATTGGGGTCATCTTGCAAAAGCGGTGAAAAGGGTAACTTAAAAAAGCTATGAAGCGTTACTCCTCCTGCATTAATAGCAGCAATACCCGTAGGAGCTAGTACAACGTGCTTTTTCTTCGTAACCTTACATAAATGCTTCAAAAAAGTTGATTTACCAGTACCCGCTTTTCCGGTCAGGAAAATAGATTGATGGGAGAACTGAATGAGATTTAAGGTTTGTTGAAAGCCCTCATTATTACTATCTATTTTCATAAAAAACTATTCTTTATTTTCCTCAAAAATACAATAATTCTGAGGATATTAAATCCATCTAGGCATTTTTATTACAAACGCACCCACAACAGCGACGATTAAATTTCCTTTGTTCGTTCTAAAAAGGCAGCAACATCCTTTTGAATCCGCTGATAAAGAGGCGATTTCGTATAGTTTGTATTCTTACGTAGCATCATCTCAACAGTACTCGTACTATTGGTATAAGAGGACAACTCGTTTTGGAACTGCTCTTCGTGCTCAGCAAACTCACTAATTTCATTTTCTCGTTCACGGCGAAGAATAGCACAAATAGGCTTTAATAATCGCATCACCACATTATCCACCAAATGATGCCCCTGAATAAACATATACGTTGTTTCTGGAGTAACACCTAGCTCAGCCAATTCCTTCTCTAACCGCGGCAAATCAGTTTCTATTATTTGTGGATACTTATTACGTAATTTTCGTAATTTCATACCCGTTCTTTTCTTCACATCATTGAGACACTGTTCAAGATGATAAACACGAACACGTTTGAGACCCGTATAATACACAAAATCGTTTATGGTTAAAGAAGAGAGTTCATGATTTCGTTGTAGCCAAACACCAAAAACAAAAAGAGGATAAACAATCTTAGAATACTCTTGCATAAAGCTTTCAAAATTAATAATATGCCTATCGTTTAACGTTACTTGCACACAAAGAGACTGCATACTAGGGGCATAGCACAAATAATTATCAATTGCATAAGCATAGGTATGAAACACATAAGGCGAAGTCAACAAAAGTTTAGACACGCTAGAGGCACCCTGCAATAGGTAATCGTAATCACTATCAACACAAGCCACCATGTTTATGCCCAAGGCCGTTTCCTTCACCACATGCATCAGCACTGCTTTTTTCCCCTTCGTCAGGGAATGATTAGAGGGGAGCATTACATGGAAATAATAAGCATCTGTTTCATAAGCTTGAAATAACGTACGCCAAAAGGCGATATCATCAAAACTCTCTACATACGCAACAATTTTGCGACGAGTTTTTTTTGAATAAAGCAGATGAGACGCTCCAATCCAATCGGAAGTTAAATTATCCTTTAGGCTTTTAGACATAATAGATAGTACTATAATTTATAATTCTTGGAGATATCACTCACTTCGGTAACAGCATCCATCCACCCATCCATCATCATAGCTGGAGAATGAGTCGTTAAAATTATTTGTACATGTGCATTCAATTTTCGGATTATTGAAATGAGCTGTTGTTGCCACTCAATATGTAAAGAAACTTCGGGTTCATCCATAAACAGCACACAGGGAGCGTTATCTTGTACTAATACCGTAAGTAAGATGACTAATAACTGTTTTTCACCAGAGGAGAGTTGATATGGCGATAGCACCTTATTATCTTGTTTGAAACGTAATTCATTACTTCTTCTATCAATCTTCTTTTCGGTGTCTACAAACAATTTATCCACCATATTTTGAAACAAACGCTTTGGCCCAGATAAAAGTGCAGCTTTTATCTTATCTCCATCCTCCTCAGAACTAAGCATCTCAATCATCCGATTACCAATATTCACTTGGTAATCCAAGTAATCGCGTTGCAGCTTATAGAGTTGCCAATCCAACTCTGTACGGATAGTGCAATCCATTATTTTGGTTAAAGAATCGGCTTGTATAAAGGGGCGATCAAAACTTCGTATAACATCAAAGCGAACCGAGTCCGCCTTTTCTGGCTCAAAAAACAATTGCACATTTCCTATTACTCTGCTTAATTCCTTTTTGCCATTGGCTGAAGCAGATAGAGCATATACCGAAGCATCCAGAATAGAACTCTTACCAATTCCATTGATGCCCGATAGAATATTTACGTCGGGGCGTAAATTCCAGATAATATCTTTGCGTCCCCACAAACCTTTTATCTCTATCCGTTTAATATAACTAGCTAATTCACTCATAAAACAATTGTTTAGTGGTTTAAGAACAACTACATACAATATTCGCTAATATTCTTGGTAATTGCAAATCTTTTCCTCCTTATTTAGCGAAAATCGCTTTTAAACAGCAAATGAAAGCCTTTCCTGAGCAACCACAATGCAGCAATCTATGCAGACCCCAAAACATCATTTCCCCTACTTGGTATCCCCCTATTAAGGAGAACTAAGAATAATAAAGAGATAATCCACCATTCTATAGAAGCAGCTAAACCGAGATAGAGCCAATATCCTGTCTGCAAAAAAACTACCATAGCACGGCATAACGGTAATAAAAGAGAGATGCAAACGTTTACACTAACAATAAAAGTGTTTATTTGAGAAACACATCTGAACTCTTATAAGTTTTTGTATCTTTGCCGTGTAAACAATCAAATTATTTATCTATGAAAAAATTAATCGTAGCCTTGCTTTTGGTCTTGCCCCTTGCATTGCATGCCGAAAGTCTAAAATCGCCTAACGGTGAACTAGAGTTAACCTTTAAAGTACAAGATGGCGTGCCCACCTATGCCTTAAACTACAAAAATAAAGAGGTTATCAAAGAGAGTAAACTAGGCTTTGAGTTGGTCAAGTTAGACAACTTAATGAAGGGATTTACACTTGTTAAAGCAGAAAAAAGCAGTTTTGACAACACATGGACACCAGTCTGGGGCGAAGTAAAAACCATCCGAAATCATTATAACGAGTTGGAAGTTACCTTAAACCAAACCTCCACCGATCGCAACATACTCATTCGTTTTCGTCTGTTTGATGATGGATTAGGCTTTAGATATGAATTTCCACAACAAAAAAACCTAGTCTACTTTACCATAAAGGAGGAGCATACACAGTTCGCTATGGCAGGAGATCATACCGCATTTTGGATTCCTGGTGATTATGACACACAAGAATATGATTATACCGAATCCAAGCTAAGCGAGATTAGAAGCAAAATGAATATTACTCCTAACACATCGCAAACCTCCTTCTCTCCAACAGGCGTACAAACCTCGTTGATGATGAAGAGTCAAGATGGATTATATATCAATCTACACGAAGCTGCACTTGTTAATTATGCCTGTATGCATCTTAACCTAGATGATAAGAATCTGATTTTTGAATCGTGGTTAACTCCCGATGCACAAGGCAACAAAGGATATATGCAAACCCCTTGTCAATCGCCCTGGCGTACTATTATAGTAAGTGACAATGCACGAGACATCCTAGCCTCTAAGATGATTCTAAATCTAAACGAGCCCTGTAAGATAAAGGATACCTCATGGATTAAACCTGTAAAATATGTTGGTGTATGGTGGGAAATGATTGTAGGTCGCAACTCATGGGCTTACACAGACGACCTACCCTCTGTAAAATTAGGAGAAACCGATTATACCAAAACAAAACCCAACGGAAAACATGGTGCAAATACCAAAGATGTTAAACGCTACATCGATTTTGCAGCAGAAAACGGTTTTGACCAAGTATTAGTCGAGGGTTGGAACGAAGGATGGGAAGATTGGTTTGGCCATTCAAAAGACTATGTCTTCGATTTCTTAACTCCATATCCCGATTTTCATGTAAAAGAATTACAGCAATATGCAGCCTCTAAAGGGGTTAAAATTATGATGCATCACGAAACATCGGCCTCTGTTCGCAACTACGAGCGCCATATGGATGCAGCTTACCAATTTATGGTAGACAATGGATACAATGCAGTAAAGAGTGGTTATGTAGGCGATATCTTACCACGTGGCGAGTACCACTACGGTCAATGGATGGTTAATCACTACCTCTATGCAGTAAAAGAAGCAGCTAAATATAAGATTATGGTGAATGCACACGAGGCTGTTCGTCCAACAGGACTTTGTCGCACCTACCCTAACCTGATTGGTAATGAATCGGCTCGAGGCACAGAGTATGAATCTTTTGGTGGAAATAAACCTTTCCATACCACAATACTACCCTTTACACGATTAAAAGGCGGACCAATGGACTATACCCCCGGTATATTCCAAACCCAACTAAACAAAGTGAACCCTAACAATAATTCGTTTGTACATAGCACACTTGCTCGTCAATTAGCACTTTATATCACTATGTATAGTCCCCTACAGATGGCAGCAGATTTGCCCGAGAATTATGAAAAGCATATGGACGCTTTCCAATTTATTAAGGACGTAGCAGTAGACTGGGATAACACGGTCTATCTAGAAGCTGAACCAGGCGATTACATCACCATTGCTCGTAAAGCAAAAGGAACAAACAACTGGTTTATAGGTAACACAAGCGATGAGAACGGCCATCTATCTAAGTTAGATCTATCCTTCTTAGACAAGGATAAGAAATATATCATCACCATTTATAAAGATGCTAAGGATGCGCACTATGAGAAAAACCCACAGGCTTACGTCATCCAAAAAGGTATTGCAACAGCTAAGAGCAAATTAAAGATCAAAGCAGCTCCAGGTGGTGGTTATGCCATTAGTATTTTAGAGGTTAAAGACAAGAAAGAGATGAAGGGTCTCTCTAAAATATAATTAGAGAATAACTCAGACTAAACAACAAAGGTTCAAAGAGAATGCATCAAGCAGAGCTCTTTGAACCTTTTTTTATTGTTTCTTTTGAAGTAAGCAGTCCCTCTGGCTCTATTCAAAAAGCAAACTACAACGACATAACACTTTCTCCCCCTTCTTTGCTATTTCAATAAAGTAGGTGGTTGCATCTATCTGCTCTCTACTAATCACAATCGTATCGCCAAAATAACACTCAGAAACATAGGCTATCTCAAAATGTTTTAAACGCTTTTCGCGATAAAAATCGAGAGAAAACGTATTCATTACATGTTCTATATATTTAATGCTGTTAAAGTGACCATTCATATCAATATCGGTATATGCAGCCGTAAATTCAGATACAACCTCCTTTTTATCACTCAATCGTATACGTTGTGGCTTATTAATTGGGCACTCTTTCTTACAGATATGTTCCACTATTCGTCCACCATCAATAGAGAGTAAATCAATCGGTTTTCTACTCTCCAAATCGATGATAGCCCAGACCGATTTGGCATATCCCAACACCTTGTCTTGTGGAGAACGAATCACATAATTTCTATCCGTAAACAAACGGTAAATAGAATCTACCCACGTATCAATAATAAAGGGCTCGTTTTGACAAGGCATCTCAGATAGATCAATAGAAAGTCGAGAAAGCACCCATGTATATTTATGTTCATTTAGTAAGGAGATACCAAAGCCTCTATCCGAAGAGTGACGATTAGAGCAGTTAAGTAAATGATTTCCCAACACGGACAGGAGTAGATGTCCCGAAAAATCTAAATGAAAAGACTCAGCAACAAAAGGATAATGTCCTATCCTATCTGGATTACATTCCGTATTCATGACTTCTATATTTTTAATTTCAACTACACAAAAGTAGTAGGATAATTAGGAAAAGACAAGCAAAAGAGGAACTAAAAAAATTAGAATACCCAAGATATTTACATAAAGAAAGTTCAAGTCCTCAAAAAACCATTAAATCAACCTAAAAATAGAGGGTGTAAATACCTATTCAGAAATAAAAGAGTAAATTTGCAGTAATATTCACGAAATAAAATAAACAAAATGGAAGCAACACCAAACAAGTACATCACAGTAACTTATGAGTTGTATACAACAACAAATGGAGAAAAAAGTTTAATGGAGAAAGCGCCAGAAGACCAACCATTTCAAGTTATCACCGGTGTAGGTTTTACTCTTGATGCATTTGAGAATCAAATAAAAGACCTGGAAGAGGGAGCAACTTTTGATTTCGCTATTCCATCATCAGAAGCATATGGAGAATATCACCAAGATAGAGTTTTAACCCTACCTAAAAATATATTTGTCGTTGATGGTAAATTTGATGATACAAACATTCAAGCCGGAAAAGTAGTACCTTTGATGAATGAAGAGGGCGACCGCATGAATGGTACTGTATTAGAAGTAACAGAAACAGACGTTATTACAGATATGAATCACCCACTAGCTGGAAAAGACCTAAACTTTGTTGGAAAAGTAATGGAATCTCGTCCAGCCTCAGCAGAAGAAGTTCAAAGCTTACTCAATATGATGAGCGGCGAAGGTGCTGGCGGTTGTGACAGTTGTGGTAGCGGTGATGGTTGTGGCGGTGGTTGCGGAAGCAATGACGGTGACGACCAAGAAGGTTGTGGTTGTGGATGTGGTTGTAACTAATTATACCCACCCATCTCTCTAAAAAAAAAGACAATCTCTATGGAGATTGTCTTTTTTTTGTTCCGAAAAGAAATTTACTCTTTCTCCTCATCCATAACAGCATCCACCGGCTCCTGTTTTTCCTCATTCTCTATCGCATCGCTTCTTTTTTTACCAAACTTAAGATGGTTAAACAGTTCGTTAGCACCATATATCATTAAACAAACCCCTAAAAAGAGAAAAGCCATTTTGGCCGATTTAAAAGGATTGGTTAATAGATAAAGACCAGCGAATAACAACAGAGATGGGATAACAAAAAAGGTACCAGAAACCACATGATATTTCTTAGCTATTACTAGCATCACGAGCTGTTGCAGGCCACCAATAGCCAAACAAACCCCTAAGGCCATCATTAATAGCCCAACAAACGATGCTGGCATAATGATTAACCAAAATCCAAATAACATACTTCCCAGTCCAATCACAGGGAAAATAACATTCAAGCTTTTTTGTTTACCACGATTAGCTACTCCATGTAGAAAAGAGACTAATCCAGGAATAAAAAAGAGTACACCAACTAACACCACAAGCATATCTGTAACACGGTCTGGGTACAATATTAATATTAACCCTAAGACCAAAGCAGTAATGCCTCTCAAAAAATAAGAGCTTAAATTTTTCATATTCCATTTATTTTATAAACAAATATACACTAAATAACCGATTCCCATTTATAATACCCCATAAATAATCTAAGAAAGGATAAAAAGATG
>JAQWAN010000051.1 GCA_028707655.1 Bacteroidaceae bacterium | reverse complement strand
ATGCGTCTCCATATATGGTTAAGCAACTTCCAGCCAATGAAGTTTATGGTAAAATTATGGCAGATATAGATTTTGCTTGTAGTGATGATAAACTATCCATGAATACCTCTGGAGCAAATCTTGGCCGCGTATCAAGAGCTGCAGCTCTAATGCTTAAAGCACGTGTGGTGCTCTATCAAAAAGATGAGACACGTTATGCAGAAATCACCAATGACATGGCAACCATTATCACAAGTGATGCCTTTACTTTGTTCCCTAGTTTCAGTGATATGTGGTTAGATGCTAATGAATTCTGTTCAGAATCTATTTTCGAAACCAATCAGTTACCAGAAGGAAAAACCTGGGATAGTGGCTGGGGTGGTTATGGTACCAACTTACCTGCTTTTATCTCTCCCAACAGTCTTGCTGGCGGTAGTGAAACAGGCGATTTTAAAGGCGGATGGGGCTTTGGTCCAGTGCGTCAAGCAGCTTATGATATGTATGAAGATGGCGATACACGTAGAGAGGGATCTATCAACCAATTTGATCGTGACAACTATGCACCTCGTTTTCAAGATACGGGCTTGTTTCAAGCTAAATATGCAGCACGAGTTGGATACAATCCACAAGGAGATGTCGACTTAAACTACTGTAATAACCTTCGTATCTTCCGTTATGCAGAAACATTATTGAATTATGCAGAACTAGTTAGCCTACACGGTCAAGCAGAAGTACAAGGCGTAAGCGCACAAAACTGTTTAGATTTAATACGTAAAAGAGCCTTTGGCACCGACCAATCTATTCCTTTAACAGCAACCACTATTAAACTGGAACGTAGACGTGAGTTCTTAGGAGAGGGAATGAGATTCTGGGATCTAGTAAGATGGGGCGATGCTACAACTGTATTAACCGAGAACGATGCTATTCACAACTCAACCCGTACTTTTGAAGAATGGATGAAATATATTCCTATTCCACAAAGTGAAATAGACAAAACCAAAGGAACTGAATTTGAGTTAAAACAAACTGGACAGTGGAACTAAAAAATAAGTGACCCTATAAAAAGAACATATGAAAAATATAATTAAATCTGGATTTTTCGCACTCCTAACACTTCTGATGGTAACGGCATGCGATCCACAAGAAAACAGTGAATATACGCTAGGTAACACACCTAGCATCACACCTGAAAGTATCCTCATCGCACAACAAGTAAGCGAAACAAGCAATAATATTATTACTTTCCAAAACCTTTCAGAAATTGACGTTCCCTATGCATTAATATGGGACCTAGGTAATGGTTCAACCAGTAAAAGTAATAGTGTAACAGCACAATATCCATTTGCTGGGGAATATACCGTTTCGCTTACCATCTACACAGCCGATGGTAGTAGCAATTCTAAAAGCCTAGTTGTTACAATAGCAAATAATGACTATGCATTGATCAATACACCTGTATACAAAAACCTTACAGGAGGAGCAGAAAACGCCGATGGAAAAACATGGGTGCTCGATCAATACAACAACTATGCTAAAGAGGTGGCTACTGCTACTGGACTAGCTATCTCCGGTCATCTTGGACTAGGAGAACAAGGTTCCTACGGACAAGGTTGGTGGGCAGCTGGTGCAAATGAAAAAGGCGACTTGTTGATGTATAACAATACATTCACTTTTATCCAGACCGGCGTACAATTAAACATTGAAAATGCAGGCAAAGGATACGGACGAAATACTAGTGCTGCTAGTGTTGGAGGATTTAATGTTACAGATGTAAATGGAGATGATGCTACTTTTGATTATAATGGAGGTAATTACAACTTCTCTATCGATGAGAGTGGAACCTACCCTAAACTAACCTTAACAGGCAATGCCTTCTTAGGTTACTACTGTGGTACACAAGATTATGATATCATCTATCAGACCGACCAAGTAATGGCTTTACGTGTGAACAACACCGTAGAATCACAAGATTGGGTGTTTGTTTATTGTCTAGAGGAGCTAAACATTGGTACACCTCCTAAGGGAAATGAAGCCAATCCACTTGCAGAAGATTTTGAACAAGAGATGAGCGTTAATTTTGCTCCAGAAGATTTGGGCGAGATGACAGGCGTTACAGACAATCCTGCTCCATTCGGTAATAACACCTCTTCAAAAGTATATCGTTATCAGAAGAACAGTGCTTTCTATGGCAACTTAGCCTTCACTGCTAGTACCTATAAGTTTGATTTAGCAACACAAAACAAAATCAAAGTAAAAGTATTCATTCCTTCATACAACGACTACACAACAGAAAATGGTGTTGCTGGTGATTGGATTAGCAATAACAAGTTACTCCCACAATTAGCTGTAAAACTACAAGATAGCAGCAAGGGTGGAAGTGCATGGGAAACCCAAGTAGAAATTGTAAAAGGAGATCTTGAAAAAGATAAATGGATAGAATTAGAATTTGATTTTAGTACTGCTAAAGATCGATTAGACTTTGATACTATCATTCTTCAATTTGGAGCGGAAGGACAAAGTGGCGCAGGCTTCTTCTACTTTGATGACTTCTCTTTTGACCAATAAAAAATGATGGAATAGTAATCTATTATGGATTACTATTCCTCTTTTAAAAAAAAATAGCATGAGATTAATTCGCATACTTCCCATTCTACTGATGATGTTACAAACCGCCGCCTGTAGTAAAGCAAGCACGGAGGTTATTGTAAACCCTGACGATACAACATGGCAACTCGAATTCTCACCCAACAGCTTAACTTTTACAGCAAAAGGAGAGGATAAAACCATAACGGTAAAATCAAACAAGAAGTGGAACGTTACCGCTAATCAAGATTGGTCCTCACTCTCTAAACAAGAGGGCTTTACAGGAGAGAGCTTATTAAAAATTACCGTAACGAGCAACACTACTGGTCAAAATCGCAGTGGAACACTATCCTTTACAGATGGTACAACAGTTAAGTCGCTTACCTTTACACAAGAGTTCACTACCCCAGAAAACTATGTGCCTGCTGGGTACACCCTTGTTTGGCAAGATGAGTTTGCAGAAGCACCCACATCCGATGGCAAATTTGCGCTGCCTAACGCAAGCAAATGGAGCTATGAAACAGGTGATTCTGGCTGGGGAAACAATGAAATTCAAAATTATGTGCCAGGATATCTCCACACCGATACTTGTGCTATCCTTCAAAATGGTATACTCAAAATCATAGCCAAAAAAGCAGGAAACAGTGTACTCTCTATTCGCATGAATAGCAAAGAGAGCTGGACCTACGGCTATTTTGAAGCACGTCTAAAGCTCCCACAGGGGAAAGGTACATGGCCCGCTTTCTGGATGTTACCTGAAAACTTTACGGCATGGCCAGACGATGGAGAGATTGATATCCTAGAAGAGGTAGGTTATCGCCCCAATTGGGTAGCCTCTTCTATTCATTGCAAAGCATATTACCACTCTATTGGTACACAAAAAACAGCAGAGAAATATGTGGATACAGCAGAGTCCGATTTTCATATCTATGCTGTAGAATGGACAGAGGAGTATATTAAAGGATTTGTAGATGGTTTCTGCTACTTTACCTTCTTGAATGATAAAACGAATAACAAAGACACTTGGCCCTTCAATGTCCCCTTCTATTTAAAACTCAATCTGGCTTGGGGAGGCAATTGGGGAGGTGCACAAGGTGTAGATGAAACAAAACTACCTGCCACTTACGAGATTGATTATGTACGTGTATACAAAATAAAATAAATATGAGACAACTAAAATTAATGGCAACAACATTAGTACTAGCATCCCTTCTATCCTGTGGCAAAAAAGCAGGAGAGCAAACGAGAGATAGTATAATAGAAACAAAAGTAGAGCAGCTACTCTCTAAAATGACACTGGAAGAGAAAATTGGTCAAATGAACCAAATTAGCTCCTCCATCAAATTGGAAGAGATGGGACCCGCTATCAAAAGAGGCGAGGTAGGTTCTATCTTAAATGAAGCAGAACCACAACGTATCAATGCTTTGCAAAACATTGCTGTTGAGGAGTCACGCTTAGGTATCCCGCTTTTAATTGCACGAGATGTGATACATGGATTTAAAACCATCTTTCCTATTCCATTAGGACAAGGCGCTTCCTTTGACCCAGATGTAGCCTATCAAGGTGCACGTGTAGCAGCTGTTGAAGCCGCTTCTGTTGGTATACGATGGACC
Source organism: Bacteroidaceae bacterium (assembly GCA_028707655.1). Lineage (GTDB taxonomy): Bacteria > Bacteroidota > Bacteroidia > Bacteroidales > Bacteroidaceae > JAQWAN01. The sequence continues at coordinate 6,132 of JAQWAN010000051.1, read as the reverse complement.
TTCGCACCGATGATTGATATTGCTCGCGACCCACGTTGGGGACGTATTTCGGAGGGCTGTGGAGAAGATAGCTACCTCACCTCCGTTATGGGAGCTGCTATGGTAAGAGGTTTTCAAGGCGATTCTCTTCATTTAGCCTCCTCTATAGCTGCTTGTCCTAAACATTTTGTAGGATATGGAGCCGTAGAAGGCGGAAGAGATTACAACTCCACCTATATACCAGAACGCTTAATGCGCAATGTATATCTACCACCTTTTAAAGCTGCAGTAGAAGCTGGTGCAACCACTTTTATGACCTCCTTTAATGATAACAACGGGATTCCATCTAGTGGTAATCAGTTAATTCTGAAAAAAATACTAAGAGAGGAATGGGGCTTTAAAGGATTTGTTGTAACCGACTGGGGGTCTGCACAAGAGATGATTACACATGGCTTTGCAGTAAACGACAAAGATGCAGCAGAAAAAGCTGTAAACGCAGGTGTTGACATGGAGATGGTAAGTCATATGTTTGTAGAGCAACTTCCACAACTAGTAAAAGAGGGAGCAGTATCTGAAACAACCATTGACAATGCTGTTCGAAACATTTTACGCGTCAAATTCCAGCTCGGACTATTTGAAAACCCATATGTAGATACCACCAAACCATCGGTGATGTACGACGAGGCACATCTTCTTGCAGCAAAACGTGCAGCCATAGAATCGGCTATCCTACTTAAAAACAAAAATAACACACTACCACTATCCAACAAGATTAAAACAATTGCTGTAGTGGGACCAATGGCAGATGCACCCTATGAACAACTAGGTACATGGGTGTTCGATGGCGAGAAATCGCATACACAAACGCCATTAGCTGCATTGAAAAAGATAGCGAAGGAGCGCAACATGCGTGTTCTTTATGAACCCGGTTTAGCCTATACAAGAGACAAATCTACACAACAGTTTAGAAAAGTAACAAACGCTGCAAAAAGAGCCGATGCTGTTATCGTTTTTGTTGGAGAAGAATCTATCTTGTCGGGAGAAGCACATTCACTCGCTAATCTAGATTTACAAGGTGCACAAACAGCCCTTATTGAAGCATTAAAACGTACTGGCAAACCATTAATAACCGTTGTTATGGCAGGACGTCCACTAACCATAGAAAAAGAGGTGAACCTATCGGATGCTGTTTTATATAGCTTCCATCCAGGTACAATGGGTGGACCAGCTTTGGCCGATTTATTAACTGGAGTAGCCACACCAAGTGGTAAAACACCTATCACATTTCCTAAAATGGTAGGACAAATCCCAATGTATTATTCCCACAAGAACACAGGTAGACCAGCCACTCGCAACGAAACCTTGTTAGATCAGATTCCTGTTGCAGCTGGACAGACCTCATTGGGATGTACATCATTTTATCTAGATGCAGGCTTCGACCCATTATTCCCATTTGGTTATGGACTATCTTACACCACTTTTGCGTATAGTAACATCCTATTATCAGCCACTAAACTGCAAAAAAAGGATGTGCTTACCGTCACTTTCGATTTAAAGAATACGGGTGATTATAAAGGCACAGAGGTAGCACAACTCTACATACAAGATAAAGTAGGTTCTGTTACTAGACCTGTTAAGGAGTTAAAACGATTCAAAAGAATACATCTACTTCCTGGTCAAACAGAAAAGGTTACTTTTGAACTTCCAATTAGCGAATTAGCTTTTTGTAATATAGATATGAAAGAGGTGGTTGAAGCGGGTCAATTTGGACTTTGGGTAGCCACAGATAGTAATAGCGGTAAAGAACTTTCTTTTGAGGTAGTCCGCTAAAATAATTTGTTTTGTTAAGGTAACGGATTAATAATCTTTCGCAGTAAACAGAGGCTGTCTTTCTATAGAAAGGCGGTCTCTGTTCTTTTATCGACTAAATTTTCCAATCTTTCCACATTTTATGCAGCAATTTTATCAGCAACTTGCCATATTTTACCTACTTTTAGCTTTCACCATAATAGAATCCGATGAAACTATCCAATATACGTCAAGAATATAAGAGGGGTAAATTGACAAAGTCGAACACCCATACGAACCCATTCCAACAATTTGAACAATGGCTAGAAGAGGCTATCCAAGAAAAAGCAGAGGAACCTACCGCAATGGTTATAGCCACTGTTTCCGCTGCAGGACACCCCTCCACACGAACAGTCCTATTAAAGGGGGTAGAAAACGGGCAGTTCATCTTCTTTAGCAACTACGAGAGTCGGAAAGGACAACAGTTGGCAGAAAACCCCTATATCTCCCTCTCTTTTGTCTGGCATAAACTAGAGAGACAGGTCCATATCGAGGGAAAGGTGGAGAAATATGCAGAAGAAAAGTCGAATAACTATTTTGCTAGCAGGCCCTATAAAAGCAGAATAGGTGCACGCATCTCGCCACAAAGTAAAATTATTACTAGTCGAATGCAGATTATGAGAGCTTTTGTGGCGGAGTCTATCAAATGGACAGGGAAAGCGATTAAACGCCCCGATAACTGGGGAGGGTATGGTGTTACCCCTACACGTTTTGAGTTCTGGCAGGGGCGAGAGAACCGACTACACGACCGGATACAATACACGCAACAAGCCAATGGCGATTGGGAGAAAAACAGATTAGCCCCCTAATCTCTACAGCATTCTCTCTGTTTACCAATAGGGTTTATCCTAAAAACCTTTGCCTATTGGGTAGTAGCCACTCACTAAAGCAGATGGCAACTACACAACAGCAAAGGTTATCTCTATTTCTTTAAAATAGCGCTATTTTAAAGTGTTTGCTAAATCTTCCAAATTGTCTGCCCCCACTAAATCTACGTCTTCGCGTATAAACAATCGAGAAACAGTAACCGTATCTTTTGCTCCCCACCATCTTATCTGTTTCCCCTCTTGGTGAACAGACTGAATGATTTGACGCATCTTCTCCAATTGATCTTTCGGCATCTCTCCTCTGCCATTCCAAGAGAAATAATCGGTAAAACAATCGCTTACCACAGGCGTTAATAGGGGAGAAACGGCTTTACCAATAGAGGATAGTTTTCCATCTAAAAAGACAAAACGATTCTTCTCCTTTGTAATAGAGGTAGGTTGATTACCCGACAAAAACAAAAGGATAGGACGTTCAACATAACATCCATTTTCAACCGCACAAAAAAGCTCTTGATAGGGTTGTGCAACTGTTTCTTAAGTAGGTTGTAGACTTTCTCTCCATCGTTTTTACAATCAATCATCAAATAAAAAGGGCGACTGCTCTCCGTATATACCCTACCATTATTAATAGATAGACGCTGCATCAACGGTTTTAAATAGAGAGTAGAAAAAGTAATAACAGCGGCGGGAGTAGGACGATCATGAGAAACATATAATTCGCCATCTATAGCCCATAAGTCGGCTTCTACACAATTGAATCTAAAAGCAATGGCATCTAACAACGGATTTTCTTGTGCATAATCGTTATGCGAGAAAGCCGTATACAACACCTCCTTATTAACCTCTAAGGGCAACTTCTCCTTTAGAATAGGCGCCATCTCTTTTACTGCACCTTTATCATTTAAAACACTACAGTTTTTCACAGAAACAGAATCCCCTTTTATCTCTAAGAGTGCAAAAGAACCATTGCCATCTCCATCTTTCCACGCATTATTTACTTGATAAATAGGATAACCACGATACCACTGAATAGAAGCTTCATGGGTATGCCCCACAAAAAAAGCAGCTAGATTATACTGTTCAAGAAGGTCGAAGAGTCTATTTCTATCCGCTTGTGGCCACCATGTCAAGGCCCAGTTGTCCACACCATAATGTTGAATATAAACCACAGGATTACCCGTAGCTGCATATTTCTTTAAATCATTTTCGAGCCAATCATAATTACTGGCACAATAGGTTGTGTCGCCTGCATAGCGTTGACCCTGGATAAAATGCACATCCCCTATATTCCAGGAGCAGCTCCTACTAGAAGCATGCACATTTAATAGCTCGCCACTGCTCAGCTTAGCCTGCAACAAAGCGTCCATATAGTCGAGTGTCAATTTTCTTCCCTTCAAGTTGTCTGCACCCTTATCCGATACTGCTGGGTCAATGTCATGATTACCCAAACCAGGATAGACTGGAAAATGAATATTCTTCGCATCTCCCGAGCCATTCCTTTCATAACGTTGTTGGTAAAGCGATAAAATTTCGGGTAGCGACTTATCAAAGATACCCCCCGCGATAACTACCGCTTGAATATCCTTATACTGATTCATCGCAACAACATGATAATACTGATCGGTCTCTGGTAAGAGGTCAAAATGAAGATCAGCAGCAATAATGACCCGCACATCCCTTTCTTTTTTCGCCGTTGAACAGGAGAAAAGAGAAAGCGATAGAGCCAATACTAAACATTTATACAATTTGTTTTCCATCTTTAATGGTTACTTCTTTCGATTGGTTACCCCAACGAATGGTCAGTTTAAAAGAAACATTACTCTCTACCTCTACAACAGGCTCCTGCTTGCTTGAACGACGTTTGTGTACTTTTATAGCCACAACTCCCTCTTTTCCATAAGGATATCTAGCAATACCATAGGCATCTAGAAGATTCACATCGAGTGTCATTGTTTTATTAAAGACAGACGAATGGATGCCAAACAACTGCTCTATTAAACCAGCAATAGGTGGCAAACCGGTCCAACCCACAAAATCTTTACGTGCCATAAAGCCAGGTTCAGCAGCTTCTGGTGAATAATATTCCCAAAACGTATGTGTCTTGTTATAAACAGACAATACATTATTATAATGGTTCAAAGCAATAGCATACGATTCTTTGCGATATCCCTTCTCGTAAAGACCCGTAATAACCATGTAGTTAGAACTAGGCCATACACCACCCTGCCAATATCTACCATTAGCCTTATATTTAGGATGATTGGCAGCCAATGAAGGTACACGATGTGTTCTATTAAAAGTAGCAGGATTCTTTAGTTCTTGTACCAATTTATCTAATCGTGGCGTAGATAGCACATCGGTCAACAGGGCCCAATAGGCGTAAATACCCTTGGTTGTGGAGAGCGAACCATCTGCATATTGGTCAAAAAGAAAATTAGCTTTCTCATCCCACATATTGGTATTGATGTAGTTCTTCAACATCTCAGACTCATCTTCGAACTCCTCAATCTCTTGCCAACGCTCTAAATAAAGTCCCATCTCTAAAAGTAGATTAGGCATATATAGTTGTTGCAAACAAGCATCTAACCATACCATATGACCATTACTATAGATCTTATTATATCCCGATGGCACACGTGGCATATTGTCCATACCAGTACCCCATCCACTACTCCAATAGGTACCATTCTGCCATGTGCGATTCAATTTCAACCATTTGTAATAGGCACATAACACAGGAAAAACCTTGTTTAAACGATCTCTATCGCCAAACTGTTTATAATACACCATCTCACTCCAAGGGAGAATATTTGGTCCTGTACTAGTAGGGTCGTATCGTTCAAAGCAATCGGCACCATCTGCCTTTATCTCTCTGCAAATAAAGCCATCTGGATGTTGCTTAGCATAGAAATTATCAATGGTCTGTTGAAAATTAAAAAAACGGGTACCATAACGTGCAAACATCGTGATAAACGCAGAATCCCACATAAAGATGTTACCATTATAGGCCGTATCTAAATAGCTCGACACAAAACCAGACCCTGGTAATGGTGCTTTTATATTACCAACAGCTATCTCCCAAGCCTTCCAATACATCTCAATAGCATCTTCATGTCCCTCCCAATAGGGTAAAGGTAGTATCTCTTTTGCTTGTTCAAAAGTGCCCGGAATAGTAGTTACAGGTTTTGCTACTCTGTATTCATTCTCCGTTACAAGTGCCTCCTTTATATAGGTGTTTTTATAGGGCAAGTTATAGGTGGTTAGCGGTGTTGCCGGACTAGATGCCGACGTGCAGCTTGTAGTAGCAGCTGTAGTGGAGGGAATCGTTGCGCTTGAATTAACTAACGCTTGAATCTTATCGAAAACAGCTGTGTTTTCATAGATACCCGTAAAGCTCTCTGCACCAGGGCCAAAAGCATATACTGGAACCATTACACCGCTATGTCCACCGGTAGAAAATTTACAAACAATCTTACCC
>JAQWAN010000281.1 GCA_028707655.1 Bacteroidaceae bacterium | reverse complement strand
TTTGCTTGCCCAATTGACACCAGAATCGTAATAACTAGAATACCAACCTCCCACGTATACACCAAACTTAATGGAGGTGTTCACTCCTTTCACTGCATCGCGTGCTTTTTGCATAAAATCGTGTATCGTTTTCACCCTAAACTCTAACCATTTGGATAGATAAGTGGGGAATGTTTTAGGTAGGGATTTGCTATTAGGAGCTAAGATGTCTACGGGATAATTTGTGAGGGTAACATTGCCGATATAGGTTTGAAATTTAGTGCGTGTTTCTGTAGAGAAATCACTCTGTAGGCTTAAGAAGCGTCCTCTATCTAAAATGATACCATCTAAATCATACTTAGCTAAGTCTTTTAGCATAAGGCATAAGAAGTTTTGCACCTCATCGTTTACCGGGTTTAGAAATTTAGTGCTTTCTCCTGTGTTCATTATACTCACAATGCCTGCTGCTGTATTCATTTGTGTTGCCCATGCTTTCTTACTTTGGTCTCGATAGAGCATACCAGTTCCTCCATTTATGGTAGAACCGCCCACAAAGGTGTTAATGCCTGCATGAATCTTTAAATCTAAACGATGTGCTTCATCAATAAAAGCTTGTAGATAGTCCCAAGTAGCGGTTCGTTCTACTTTTGTATAGTTGCCATTTACCCAAGCATAAAGGTATTCTACCTCTTGTACTTGTGTGGTTTTAAATAATACGTCGCCGGTGTTTGGACGAACATCTACTACAATATCTGTGAAGCCTGCATCTTTGGCCAACGCTAAATCTCTAGCTATGTTTTCTTTGCTGTTTGCAAAGTCCATAAAGTTGGCGGCTGCATCTACCCAGATGTATCTAGGTTTTTCTTGTATGGTTACGGGTGGCTCTTCGCCCCCTTCGTCTACATCGTCCCAGTAGTCTGGTGTAGAACTTGAGCAAGAAACAAAGGAAAATGCTGTTATTAGCAATAGGAAATTAAATATTTTCATAAATAAAAAATTAGAAAGAAGACCCATACTCTATAGCATAGGTCTTCTTTGTAAATAAAATGATTACATATCAATACAGTCATATTGAACGCAGACTACATATCCATTGGTAAACATAAAGTAAACATAGAGGTAATAACCTGTTTCTGATTGCTTGAATGCCACATCTCCTGTACCGTTTGCATTCGCTACGCCTAGTGCTTTACCACCATAAGTATTGCTATCGCATACAGGAATTAAGTTGTCTAATCCACCTGCACTTAAGTCGTAAAGGTAGATGGAATCGTCGCCACCCCAAGTAAAACTGTTTACAGAGTTGTGTAATGCATAAGGTGTATTGTTGAAAACAATATAATCCACCGCATTAGGTATCCAGTTGGAACTGATGCCTGCTCCCTGTTTTTTCAGTGTATTGGTTGTGCCATCCATAAGTGCAAAGGCATAAGGTGATCCATAGAAGGATGCAAAATAGTCGCTATTCACATTGTTTGCTTCTGTATAGATAACATCTGCATTTGTACTCCAAGTTACGCCGTTTACAGTAATGATATCCGGTGTTTGTGAAACTAAAGTACCATTAATTACTTGCCAACGCGCAAAGCGTGCAGGAGCAGTATGTATGGTGGCTGTAATGATAGCATCTTTGTCGATACTTCCCTTAATAGAGAATTTACGTCCAATGGCTAAACCGCCACTATTCCATGAGATATATTCAACTGGAGTAGCATTTACATTATCCACTTTCCAGATCTTGAAATCGGGTCCAGCGTTTGGCACAAGGTTACAGATGAAGATATTGTCATCATCATCGGCTGTATTATAGAAGTTTTGTACTCCTCCATAAATGCTGCTGATGTTTACTGTACCTGCATTTTCTCCTGTTTTAGCATCTAAGTAGAAACTATTTATTCCACGTGTATTAAGTACCACATAATCTTGAGTTACCGCAATACCGCCTGTTATATGTGGAGAGGTGATGCCAACATCGATTAGTTTGCGTGCCCATAAAATTTTGCCACTTCCACTACGAATACCTGCATCAACTTTTGCTGGAATTGTTTTCTTCACGGTGTATACCGTTTGGTCGGTTCCATTTTGAGCTGTTACTGTTATCTCTTGGTCTTGATCGTAGTTTAATGCTGTTGTTCTAGGGTCTGGGCTCATGGTTGCTCCATGTGAGATGGTTACATCTGCGATTACACTACCTAAGTTGTCTAGACTAATAATAGAGATCACTTTATTGGTGTTGTCTACAATTCCACTAAGATTTAAGGAGGTTAAATCGAATTTAGTGATTTCGCATTTATTGCTTTTACGTATTTCAGCAATAATTTTATAGTCTAGTTTCTTTTTTACTTGATCGGTAATGACAATATTATTTTCCTTGGATAAATCCATGCGTAATAACTTAGGGGTTATAAACACATTGTCATCTAAGTTTGCCCTAACAATCATATCTTTTAAATCATCTTTTGTTATCACATTAGCCGAATTCTCGGGATAATAATAGGGAATAACAATGGTGATGATATGGTTAGTGTAAT
>JAQWAN010000280.1 GCA_028707655.1 Bacteroidaceae bacterium | reverse complement strand
GCATCAGATGAAGAAAGAGAAAATGGACTTGACATTGCAGATTAAATTTTAAACGAAAAGAAAAATGAATATGAAGGACAATTTAATAAAGCGGTATAACCTGAAACTGAAAACCTCCACTAAGTGGAACGATGTGTACGAAAGTGAGGACTATATACTTATATGTAATAGAACCACAGGTGAAATGAAAATAAAAATCAATAGAGCTATTTTATAAACAATTTTAAAACAAAAAACAAAATGAAAATGACAACTAAACAACAAAAAATGTTCGCAGAACGAATGATTGAGTTATACCTCTATTTCATTCAGGAACAAACAGGAAATTATTTAGATACACTCGAGTTGCTCGAAAAAGAGCCGAAGGATATACTACTTATCCAACCTGAGGAGATAAGGTATTATTTATGCGCTATCAAGGTATGCCTCCAGACGGTTTTACTCAAGCAAATGGAGGTTAAATATACAGCAGAAGGATTCAAAGTTAAATTAAAAACATATTAATAAAAAAAATCATGGAAAGAAAACCAATTCAAACAGCTATCTATCAAGATGTTATAGATGAGTTTCAGGCAAAAGAAGGAGACAGCTATAACGAAGTGCAGTATCAAATCAGAGCGGAGTATGAGAGACGGTGCAAGGCTTATAACCCGGATTCAGGTATTTGGGAGGGAGACGTTACCCAAGTACAATTAAAAAACAGAGATAAATTTATCAAAAAATACCAAGACAGAGGTAAATTAAAACCGTTCCAAAACAATAAATAATATGAAAAAGTATGAAAAAGTAATTGATGATGCACAATTTCTGAAGCTGAAAAACGAAGCAATGGAAGCCAGCAGACACGTTTTAAGCGGAATTGAAGCACTTAAAGCAGAAGGTATAGCAACCGATGAGAAAACAATAAAGATGCTTACAGCTACACCCGAAGCGTTGGAGAACTTTATCAGAGATTCGGCAAATAATCAAATTGGCAAGGGATTCGTTCCTCCTGAAGAAAAGAGCCGAATATTTCAAGTTTACAGCGAACTTTTAGGCAGGATTAACAGCAAGGTGCAGACTTTAAGAGAATGTTTAGCAACTGTTCCTATTATCTTTAATGGTGAAGATGTTGAAATTGACACAAAAACTCTGGAAAAGATTGCACTTGAAAAAGCGACTCAATTAGTTGACATTGTAGGTATTACCGAGTATTACAGCAAGGTTCAGGCGGTCGAGAAAGCAATGAATGAGTTGAGAGAGTATGAAATTGAGAAACGATTGCCAAGTTTCCAAGATACCGGGTTATCGTATTCAGAGAAGCAGTTTTTTTACACCTCGAAGCTACTCGATTTTTTAAGGTATGATTCAAGTTTTGAGAATTTTAAGAAAATTGCAAAGAGAAGTTTTTTAAAAAAATAAGTATTAATAGGGTATTGCTTCGGCAGTACCCTTTAATTTATGCAAATCGCAAATTTAACGATTAGAATATGACAGAGAAAGAAAAATTTTGACTAGATGCATACATAGTAAATAATGATGCAGATATGGCGTATACTTTGAGCAGACAGACCCCACCGACAGCGACAGAGAACCTCCACCGTTTGGCGTTGAGATGGCTGAGACAACCAGAGGTAAAGACCTACATAGAAGAGCGTAGAGCCGTTATCTACACCCGAACAGAGAAAGTATCAGACATGGAAAAAGAAGATGTTAAACAGCTTGTAGATGCTTACAAAGACAAGGATTATATCATTGCTCAACTTGTAAAAACCCAGGCAGGATTATCAGGGAAAGAAAAAGCGGACATATTAAATAGGATAGCCGACCTCCAGCAGATGAAAAAAGAAGAAAATAAAATTGATGAAGAGAGAGTGCATTTTTATTTACCGTTACCGTTGTGTGATGATTGTCCAAATAAGGGAAAATTAGTTGAGGAGAGATGATTTCCGCGCTAAAGAGAGATAAAATAAATTGGAAGTGATTCAGGAACATTAAAACCCTAAATAAAGCACTTTAGAGCCATTTCGGGCACTTTAAGAGATGATGTAGTAACATTGTCTCTTTTTCTTTGTATAAATACCTGATAATGTCTTTTTAGCGGAATTACGATGTTTAATTACCCAGAATTCCGTGCATTAATGATTGCACAAAATTGTGCAGTCATACCCCGATTTCAGGGTATGCCGAAAAGTCGGCAGGGTGTAAAGAAGTTGACAGCGGAAAAGTCGGCAATGAAATATAATAGGGTAGGAGTAAATTGTAATAATAGAAAATATCAATAATTCAACAATAGTTATATGTGGCTACTTTTGTCTTGAATACCTACACAGACCCTTGATGTTCGTTTATTGTTCGTTTCTGATAGAACAATATTCTTAAATATCTAACATAGAGCAGGTTATCTTTTTGAAATGTGAACCGTACTGGATTCGAACCAGTGACCTCTGCCCTGTCAAGGCAGCGCTCTAAACCAGCTGAGCTAACGATTCGGGAGTGCAAAAATAGCAATTATTCCGATACATCCGGCATCATCGGAGAA